>JAYEKR010000225.1:0-11059 GCA_034661115.1 Thermodesulfobacteriota bacterium
TCAACTCCCTTGTATACGGAATTGCCTCATCTTCATCCACAAAATGCCCGATAAATGCATTCAGGCACTCACCGGAATGTTCGCTGGTGATATCCACCTGATACAGATACTGAAGAGCGGCCTGTCTTGCCACTGTCCGAACTTTCATCTTCAGATTTTTGAATAGAGATCCATCATCTCCAAAATGGCCATGCCACTGTCAAACCCCTTGTTTCCGGATTTTGTGCCGGCCCTTTCAATGGCCTGTTCAATGGTGTCCGTTGTAAGGACGCCAAATACCACCGGGCAATTTGCCTCGAGTCCGACATGGGCAACACCCTTGCTCACCTCTGAGGAAACATAATCGAAGTGAGGCGTGGCCCCGCGTATAACCGCACCCAGACAGATAATGCCGTCGAATTTCCCACTCAGGGCTATCCTCTTTGTCACAGCAGGGACCTCAAAGGCACCCGGCACCTTGTAGATGGATATATCGTTTTCTGCCATACCGTGGCGGGTCAAGACATCCACTGCGCCGTCTATAAGCCGTGAGGTAATAAAATCATTAAACCTTGCCGCAACTATTCCGACCTTCAGGCCTTCGCCGCTAAGGGCCCCTTCAATAATACAAGCCATTATACCACCTCCAGGATATGTCCCATTTTTTCTTTCTTTGTCCTGAGATACCGGATATTCTGCTCGGTCGGGGGGATCTCTATGGGAACCCTTTCCACAACCTCAAGGCCATAGCCTTCCAGCCCGATAATCTTCTTGGGGTTGTTAGTCATCATGCGCATCTTTTTCACCCCCAGATAAACCAGGATCTGCGCCCCTATCCCATAATCCCTCAGATCCGGGGCAAACCCGAGTTCGACATTGGCCTCAACCGTATCACGACCATGGTCCTGAAGGTGATAGGCCTTGATTTTGTTGATAAGACCGATGCCCCTGCCTTCTTGGCGCATATACACGATCACGCCTCTCCCTTCGGCCTCCACCATTTCCATGGACCGGTAGAGTTGATTGCCGCAGTCACACCGTTTGGAGCCGAACACATCACCGGTGAGGCACTCGGAATGCACCCTCACGAGCACAGGTTCGTCCGGGTTTATATCCCCCTTGACAAGGGCCACATGTTCTTTGTTAACCACATCGTTTTCAAAAGCGACCAGGTCAAAATCACCATAGGCAGTAGGCAGTTTGACGCGTACCACCTCCCGGACAAGTATCTCATTTTTTATCCGATATGATATCACATCCGCAACCGTACATATCTTGAGACCGTGCTCTTTTGCAAATATTTCGAGATCGGGCCTGCGCGACATGGTCCCGTCATCATTGATGACCTCACAGATAACCCCTGCGGGCTTGAGCCCGGCCATCCGGCATAGATCCACTGAACCCTCTGTCTGCCCGATCCTCACAAGCACGCCACCGTCCTTGGCCCTTAACGGGAAGACATGCCCGGGACGTACAAGGTCATCCGATGACGATCCATCCGCTACGGCCGTCCTTATGGTCATGGCACGATCCGCAGCAGATATCCCGGTGGTGACACCGTGTCTGGCCTCTATGGACACGGTAAACCCTGTCCCGAGCTGTGATGTATTATCACTTACCATGGGCGGAAGATCAAGCCTGTCCGCTATCTGGGAATCAAGGGAGAGACAGATCAGCCCCCTGCCGAATATGGCCATGAAATTGATAGCCTCTGGCGTAACAAACTCCGCGGCCATGGTAAGATCACCCTCATTCTCACGGTCTTCATCATCCATAAGGATGACCATTTTGCCGTTTCTGAGGTCCTCAAGCGCCTCTTCAATGGTACATGTAGGCATTGTTTCGCTCCTTTATATAAAACCCTGTTCTTTTAAAAGACCTTCAAGGCTATGGTTTTTGTCAGTTTTTAACAGATTTTCCACATACTTACCTATCACATCGAATTCGAGATTTACCATATCACCTGGCCCCTTGCCTGTCAATGAAATGGACTCAAGGGTATGTGGTATGATGTTCACATCAAAGACCCCGTTGTTAATGGAGTTTACAGTAAGAGAACATCCGTCCACCGCGATAGAGCCTTTTTCAATGACATATCTTGAATGCACACTCTCAACGGCAAAGGAAAAACGCACAGACTCCCCGTGGACGCCCCGCCGCACAATGGGTGCCATGGTATCCACATGTCCGAGTACAAGGTGTCCGCCGAGACGATCGCTTATCCTCAATGCCCTTTCTATATTGACCTTTGAACCCGGTGCGGCCCGGGAGATGGTGGAACGTGACATGGTTTCCGCGGATGCAAAGGCCGTGAATCTTTTACCTTGTTTGGCTGTGATGGTAAGACAGACCCCGTCAACGGCAACGCTGTCTCCTGTTTTATCCTCACTAAGATCGAGGCCGGAATCGATATCCAGCTCACGACCGCCCCGGACAGGCCGGGAACCAATAATATCTCCGATGGACTCAACAATACCTGTAAACATAGACAATCATCCCTGTATGGTTTTTTCTTTTTCACAGGGGCAGGCATCGATCATCATGTCCCCCCCGATACGCCTTATATCCAGGATGTCAAGGGGATACGCATCAGAAATCATCCTTGACGTATCCCAGTCCACCAGGGAAATTCCCTTACCCAAAATTTTAGGGGCAACAAATATCTTTAATAAATCCACCGCATTGTGACGAAGGATATCAGAGAAGATCCCGCTTCCACCCTCCACCATGATTGCGTGCACCCCCCTGGCACCAAGGAGATCGAGGATATCTTGCCAGTCAAACCTCGGTCCCCTTTTCAAGGGCACCTGTATAATCTCGGCCGGGCTGCTGGTAAGCTCCGGCCTGACCTGCGCGTCCTTTGATGTCAGTATAATGCACCCATGCCCCAGGCAAAGGGCATCAGCGGGTATCTCCAGATCACGGTCGATGATTACCCTTTTGGGGTCTCTTCCATCCCTGATCCTGCAGGTAAGCCTGGGATTGTCGGCCATAACGGTCTGAATACCCACGACAACGGCATCCACCTCGTTTCTCATCTCATGTACAAGGGTCCTTGACTCTTCTGAACTGATCCACCGTGAATCACCTCCAGGGGCTGCGATCTTGCCATCAAGGGTAATGGCCGCCTTCAGGATTACATAGGGCCTGGAGGTCAGTATCCATGTTGAGAACCATTGGATAAGACGGTCAGTCTCCTTGGCCTCCACCCCGACCATGACATCTATTCCGGCCGCCTTCAGCCTTTCAACCCCCCTGCCCCTGACAAGGGGGTTGGGGTCAATGCTGCCGATGACAACACGGCTGATACCCGCCTTTATAATGGCATTTGCGCATGGAGGTGTCTTTCCATAGTGTGAACAGGGTTCCAGCGTAACATAGATGGTGGCATTGGTGGCATCACCAGCGGCATCCAGGGCATATATCTCGGCATGGGGAAACCCTGCCGCAGGATGAAAGCCTTCGCCAATGACCTTATCATCACGTACGACAACCGCCCCTACCGGTGGATTGGGCGCGGTCCGTCCCAGTCCATTGCGGGCAAGGGTTATTGCCCTTTTCATATAATCAGCATCGTTCATGACCGGTCCTTTTCAAGCCCCTTGAGTTCCTCCATAAAATCGTTTACATCCTTGAACTCCCGGTATACCGAGGCAAACCTTACATAGGCAACAGGGTCAAGGCCCTGAAGGGCATCCATAACCCTTTCTCCTATATAGAAGGATGGAACCTCCTTGTCTCCTCTTGACTGAATATCCTGGATAATGGAGTCCCTGATTTCATCGATTGCCTCCATACTGACCGGCCTTTTTTCGCAGGCCTTTTTGATGCCGGCCTCCAGCTTCTCAGGGCTGAAGGGCGCCCTTGTCTTATCTTTTTTTATCACCACAGGAGAAAATTCTTCGACCCTCTCAAAGGTGGTGAAACGGTGTCCGCAGTGCATGCACTCCCGCCTGCGCCGGATCGCGGTCCCTTCCTGGTTTGTCCTGGACTGGATAACCCTGTCCTCCAACCCACAGCAGCGGGGACACCGCATAATTACATACCGGGATAGATCGGAAAACCAGAGGAGAGTTCCAGCACCTCTGACTTCACCTCTTTGATGACAGTGGCATCACCCCTGGAAGATAGTACTTTGTCAATAAAAGATGCGACCTGTTCCATCTGTGAGGTCTTCATGCCCCTGGTAGTAAGCGCGGGAGTACCGAGACGAATGCCTGAGGTAACAAAAGGACTCCTTGTCTCAAATGGAATGGTATTTTTATTCGTTGTTATCCATGCATCATCAAGCCAGGCCTCTGCGTCCTTTCCTGTGATATCCCTGCTGGTCAGATCAACAAGCATGAGGTGGTTGTCCGTGCCGCCTGAACTCAGGTCAAAAGCGTGTCCCATAAGGGAGTCGGCCAGGGCCCGGGCATTGTCTACAACCTGCCCCTGGTAGGTCTTGAACTCATCACTCATGGCCTCTTTCAATGCCACGGCCTTGGCCGCGATCACGTGCATAAGGGGTCCGCCCTGCATACCGGGAAAGATTCTTGAATTGAGTTTCTTGGCAAATTTCTCTTTGCACAAGACCATGCCTCCCCTTGGACCACGCAGGGTCTTGTGCGTGGTGGTGGTGACAAAATCCGCATAGGGTATTGGAGAGGGGTGAAACCCCGTAGCTATAAGTCCTGCTATATGGGCCATGTCCACCATGAAATACGCCCCGACCTCATCTGCGATCTCCTTGAACAACTTGTAATCAATGGTCCGGGGGTATGCGCTCGCACCGGCTATAATGAGCTTGGGAGAATGCTCTTTTGCAAGGTCCCTTACCTGGTCATAGTCGATCTCATGCGTGTCTTCTCTTACCCCGTAGGGGATGACATTATAGAGCCTTCCGGAAAAATTCACAGGAGAGCCCATGGAGAGATGACCACCATGAGGAAGGCTCATACCGAGATAGGTATCACCAGGCTCGAGTATGGTAAAATATACGGCCATATTCGCCTGTGATCCGGAGTGGGGCTGCACATTCACATGCTCTGCGCCAAAGATCTCTTTTGCCCTTTCAATGGCCAGTTCCTCCACCACATCCACATATTCGCAGCCGCCATAATATCGTTTGCCTGGATAGCCCTCTGCATATTTGTTGGTCATTATGCATCCCTGCGCCTCAAGCACTGCCTCGCTCACTATATTTTCCGAGGCGATAAGCTCCAGCTTTCCTTTCTGTCTCTCAATCTCTTTTTGTATTGCCTCATAGACCCCGGGATCTGTCTTCTGGATATTCTGCATTTATTTCTCCTGTATCTGCGATAAAATATGCTCGACTTTATCAAGCCTTGACTGGTGCCGTCCACCTTCAAACGTGGTATCCATCCATACCCCCACCATGTCCTGTGCCACAGCCGGGCCGATCACCCTGCCGCCCATCACAAGGCAGTTGGAATCATTGTGAAGTCTGGCCATGCGGGCGGTGTAGGCATCATGGCAAAGCGTGCCCCGCACACCGGGAACACGGTTGGCGCACAGGGACATACCAATACCGGTTCCACACAAAAGCACAATCCTTTCACATTCATTGGCATTGAGCATGAAAATGGCCTTCATGGCATAGTCCGGATAATCCACGGAATCCAGGGTGTCGGTGCCAAGATCAACCACCTGGGCACCATGTTCTTCCAGTGTCTCTTTAACCACGTCCTTGAGGGTCAGTCCCCCGTGATCACATGCAATGGCAATCTTCATTCATCTCCCCTTCCCAAGACCATAACCACATTTTGTCCGCCGAACCCAAAGGCATTGTTGAGGCAATATGATACACTGCTCTGTATCGCCTGGTTCGGAACATAGTCCAGATCGCACTGTGGATCAGGATTGTCAAGGTTTATCGTGGGCGGGATAATCCCTTTTGACATGACAAGAGAACAGATTGCGGCCTCAAGGCTCGCAGCCCCTCCCAGGGGATGCCCTGTCATGGACTTGGTGGAACTGATTTTAAGTTTATATGCATGATCCCCGAAGAACCGTTTTACTGCGAAAGTCTCCATTTTGTCGTTAAGCGGGGTAGATGTCCCATGGGCATTGATATAATCGATCTTTTCGGGTTTGATATCGGCATCCCTGAGCGCAGCATCCATAGCATTCACTACGGCATCAGCCTTTGGATCCGGCATCACCATATCATAGGCATCCTGGCTCATACCGACCCCTTTGATCAGGCAAAGCACCTTGGCGCCCCTTTTTTGTGCATGCTCAAGCCCTTCAAGTACAAAGACCGCACCGCCTTCTGACATAACAAAACCGTCCCTGTCCCGGTCAAAGGGCCTGGACGCATGTTCCGGGTCCTGGTTTCTGGTGGAAAGGGCGCGCATGGAGGCAAAGCTGCTGACAGAAAAAGGTGTAAGACACGCCTCTACACCGCCGGCTATCATGCAGTCGGCATCCCCTGCCTGTATCAGTCTGGATGCAAGGGCCATGGCGTGGCCCCCGGTAGCACAAGCGGTAGATATACCCATGCCCGGCCCCCGGACACCCATGTGCCGCGCAATAACGGCAGATGCCATATTGGGGATAAACATGGGGATCGTGCGCGGAGAAACATGCCTGGACCCGCCTGTACTGAACCTGTCTATCTGTTGTTCAATCGTGGCCATGCCGCCGGCAGCGGTACCCACGATCACACCCACACGGTTTGTGGGAAGGACATTATCTTCGATCCCGGCCTGTCTGCATGCGTCAATGGCAGCACATACTGCCATAAGCGCATAGCGATCCATCTTCCGTGTTTCCTTTTTCCCCAGATAACCAGCCGGGTCAAACCCCATGGCAGGCGCCCCGAAGGTTACGGGAAGATCATGAAGGGTATCCATGGGGATTATTCCGGAGCGCCCCTCTGTCAGGTTGCCCCAGAGGGTGTCCATGTCATTCCCCAGGGAAGAAACAATCCCAATACCGGTAACAGCAATATCCATCACATCGCTTAAAGCTTTGATTTCACGAAATCAATGGCATCCTTTACCAGTTTGATTTTTTCTGCCTCATCATCAGCGATTTCAATATTGAATTCCTCCTCAACATTCATAATCAGCTCAACCAGGTCAAGAGAATCCGCACCAAGGTCATCGGCAAAGGACATCTCGGGCTTTATCTCCGACACATCCATATCCAGTTGTTCAGCAACAAACCCTATAATACGCTGTTGGATATCAACCATTAATTCTTCCCCCTTCTTTTTTTGTATTCTGCTTCAGGTGTACATTCCACCATCTACAACCATAATTTGTCCTGTCATATAGGAAGACATGTCTGAACAGAGAAAAACAATCGCAGATGCGACCTCTTCGGGCCTCCCCTTTCTTTTCAGTGGGATATGGATACCGGCCTTTTCTATATCCAGGTCCCCTGTCATGTCTGTATCAATCATTCCCGGGGCAATCGCATTAACCAGTATTCCCCGCGATGCAAACTCCTTTGCCAGGCTTTTGGTAAGGCCTATGATTCCGGCCTTTGATGCCGCATATACTGCCTGCCCTGTATTACCTCCCATCCCCACGACAGAGGAGAGATTGACAATCCGGCCGTATCGCCTCTTTGCCATGTACCTTATACAATAAGAGGCACACAAGAAAGCACTTTTCAGGTTGGCATCCATTATCCTGTCATAATCTGCAACCCTGAACCTGAGCATCAGGCCGTTTTGGGAGATGCCGGCATTGTTGACCAGACAGTCTATGCGACCATGCCTGGCGACAATATCCCCTATAGCCGCCTTAACCGCGGCTTCGTCCGATACATCAAAACACAGGGCCTCGGCACGACCTCCGCTGTCAACAATAGAGTCAACCACTGCCTGCGCCAGGTCTCCTTTTGTATGGTAATTTACGACCACATGAGCACCGCAGGCCCCAAGATGGCGTGCGGTTGCAGCGCCGATACCGCGTGAGGCGCCTGTTACAATGGCAACCCTTGATGTCATATCCATATTTATTTTATCACCCTGACCTCAACATGCGCATCCGGAAGGATCCTCTTTACAAGCGGGGCAAGCACAGAGCGCGGCCCGATCTCGATAAAGTGTTCAATACCCCGGGATGCGGCATATAAGACAGACTCCATCCATTTCAGTGGACTGACAAGCTGCAGGCAGAGCACCTCTTTGATCGCCCTGGTATCATATTCAGGTGCAGCCGTGGCATTAAAGACCACAGGACATCGCGGTCTGTCTATAGGGACTGCCTCGAGGCAGTCTTCGAGTCTGACCCTTGCCGGCTCCATGAGCGGGCAATGGGATGCGACACCAACTCTCAGGGGGACAACCCTCTTTGCCCCCTGTTGCTTCAAGGCCTCTGACGCAGTTTTGACGGCATCTGTCCTTCCTGAGATAACTACCTGGCGTGAGGTGTTGATATTCGACACCCACACATCAAGATCCCCCAGAACATCCTGAACTTCATCCGGGGAAAACCCCATAACCGCAGCCATGGAACCTCTGATGTCATTCATAAAGCCAGCCCTTTTTTTTACCAGACCAAGGGCATCATTCTCATCCAGGGCGCCGGATGCAACCAGGCCCGTGTATTCGCCAAGGGAGTGCCCCATAACCATGTCAGGGCTGTCAAGCCCGGACTTTTTCCACATCTCCAGGCTTGAGGCAAATATCGCAGGCTGGGCATTAAGGGTGGAATTCAGCTCTGATACAGGTCCATTATCCATAATATCGCTGAGATTGACCCCCAGTTTATCCTTGAGGTTCAGTCCCCTGGCCATACCCGGGAACTGTGTGCCTTGCCCTGGAAACATCAGACAGTAGGGCATCATTCCTCTGAATGTTTGATTACCTCTCTACCCTTGTAATAGCCACAGCTGGGGCAGATCCTATGCGGGGCCTTAGGCTCTTCGCAATTCGGGCAATAGGACATGGCAGGCGATGCAATGGCATCATGGGCCCTTCTTTTATCTCTTCTGGCACTGGAATGTCTTCTCTTTGGTACGGGCATCTTTTCTTTACCTCCTGATATCTTTCTTTAATATGGCAAGTTTCTTCAGCCTTGGATCAATCTCTTTTTTGCAACCGCACGGACCTTTGTTGAGGTTTGCACCGCAAACCGAACAGAGCCCCTTGCAATCGGGTGAGCATATATAACGCAGTGGAAGGGACAATACAAGCTCAGAACGGATAAACGCACCCAAACGGATATCCCTGCGATAATAGCCAAACTCAGAACTGACCCGGTCCGACTCCAAGTCATCAGGCATATCGCTGAGTGCGGGCAGGTATGTGGTCTCCAGGTCAAGGTCGATATTATAGACCATATCCCCCAGACATCTCACGCATATGGTACTGATCCTGCCCTCAATCTTCACGCGGGCATGAACACTGTCTTCACCCTGTTCAAGCCCGTAGTGGATGAGTAAGGGGTCGGATACGTGGATATCCTCGTCATCCAGCACCTCCTGGAGCACCTCAGGGGAAATCCTCACATCCCTTTCAACCCCGGCCGCACCTATATTCTGTGCCTGAATATTTATGTCTTCAAAACGTTTGATCTTTCCCATAATATCAGCCAAGCTACTATTTCATAAAGCCCGGCTTGTCAAGCTCTGGTGGGTCTTATCTGGAAAAAAGGGTTGATGCTCAGCAAAAACCGGTCTTTGAAAAGGAGATCAAAAGATCTTTTCTCACGCAAAGGCGCCTGTCTGCGTGCAGCGCACAGGCAGGCAAAGATCGCAAAAGAAAACAGGAAAAATGATACAATTTGTACAAAAACCTGGTTTTTCATCCTTGACAAAGGTTTTCAATCATCATAGATACACCTTCGTTCCTCGGTAGCTCAACGGTAGAGCGGGTGACTGTTAATCACTAGGTTGGGGGTTCAAATCCCTCCCGGGGAGCCAATCTACAAAGGGTAGTTATTTTCAAGCCCTCTTCTGTACCACCCCTGTACCACTCCTGTACCACCTTTGAGTTTTTCGATAGCACATCCAGACACAAAAAAACCATACACCCGAAAGCACTATAGTGGACCCCAAAATCGAGATAGTGGTTTAAGATAGAAGACGAGATCTTTATTTTGGGGAGAATAGATGGCAAAACGCAAGCAGTTCAGTAAGGAGATCAAGGCCAAGGGGTCAATGGAAGCGATAAAGGGTCATCGCAGTATCAATGAGATTTCTGCTGAGATGTCTTCCAATCCATTGCCAGGTGGGCAAAAAAGGACCCTGTTTCATTCTTTCCCATTTTTCTCTTATGCCGCATGCATGGAATAAATATGGTTAAGCTATATTATGGTTAAACTATATTATGGTTAAGCTATATTACAGAGGGCATTCATATTTGGGATATGTTTCTCCTGTTGACTTTGGCAGGCTGTCTATGACAGCTTAATGGTGTGTTCACTCTTTCTGGGGAAGACCAAATTCACGCGGACGTCAAAAAGCGCTGTTCGTTCCTCACCATGCTTTTTGCCCCGGTGAATTGCAGAGTTAGTCCAAAAAAAGGAGGAAAAATCTCATGATAGAAGATCCAAAAAAATTTCTGGACGGCTTTCAAAGCGCAGTGACACAATTTTCCAAGGCCGATAAGGAAACCCTGAAAGCATTCACCAATCTAAATGAAACCGCTCTCCAACCGGGTGCGCTGGATCGAAAAACGAAGACCTTGATGTGTCTTGCCATCGGTATTGCCAATGGTTCAGAATATTGTGTAGCCGCCCGCTCCGCTCAGGCAAAAGAAGCCGGCGCGACCCGTGAGGAACTATTGGAAACGGCCGCGGTTGGCCTGTTGATGGGCGGCAGCTTGGCGTTTGGTCCAATTTTGACGGTTTTCATGAATACGATCAATATGCTTTTTCCAGAAGGGTCTGGGAAGTAACCCTGAAAAATTATTGCACAACCTGCTCAACCATTAGAGCGGTTGAGCAGGACTTCCTTTCAGGGCACCGGCCTATTACAGGATTCGAAAGGAAATATTATTTATGCATAAAAAAAGTCTCTCCCAAATTGTACACGGCTTCCTGGCCAAATGGCTCTTGCTTCCCCTGCTGGCGGCATTGGTTTGCGGATTTATTGTTTGGTCCTACTTGAATATAAACAA
>JAYEKR010000226.1:0-11000 GCA_034661115.1 Thermodesulfobacteriota bacterium
AAAGCCACAAGACAAGACCCATGAAACAAAAGACAAGCCAGCAAAGACAAAAGACACGTCAATAACAGACGTAAATATAACACCGGGGTTTGAGGATTACCTGAAAAATTAACAGTTGAAAATGTCTTCTCTCCACCCCGCCTCGCGGCGACGCAGTTACTTTCAGCTACGAGGTTCTTGGCTTACCCCGACACGGACTTTCACCGTGCTGATATGTCGCCTGTCTGCGTGCGACGCACAGGCAGGCCTGTCTGCAGCAGGCAGGCGGGGGTGACGATTTGGGGAAACATGGTTTTTCATTCTTGGTTGTTAGCGCACCACCGCTCATGCGGGTTTATTAAAAAAACATATTGAGCCTCACATGGTCTCTATCTGTTGTACCCAGTCCCTGAACATGACAGACAGGGTGAGAAAGTCCTTTTCATTGTCCACATCCAGGGCCGCGCCTCCGATCGTGGTCTCAACGGTCCTGCAGCGGGCCTTCATAAGAGCCGATACCTGTCTTTCCAGTCTCTGCCTTGTGACAGGATAACAGAACACCCTGGCAATCTTTTCCATACCAAGGGCGTAAAACCCGGAAGAAATCTGCATAAGCATGTACAGGCTCAAGGTATGTCCGATCCTGCCCGGCCCGAGCCTCAAAATCTCGATGAGCGTCCTTATTATATTCAGGGGTTCTTTCTGGTAGCGGTATTCATAGACATTGAGCATGAGATCCAATTCCTGCATAAAGGCAAAGGGCCGGCCCATGTGCAGGTTGTTCTGCCTGAAATTCCCATCCCTTGTATGAAAGGTGGCCATCTTTATGCCGGGCCTGCCCTTTCTGGGGCCAAAGTGATCCAGTATAGCCTCTGAGGTAATCCCGGCGATATAATCATATTTAGCCATATCGCACCTGGAGATAAACTCGTTTATCTCCCCGGGCCCAAGCAGGGGGATGTCCCCGGACAGTCCCAGGACATACTTGTCACGATATTTATCCATGAGATCAGGTGTGAGCCTCTTGGATACGTGATATTCCGGGAGGGTATGCAGAAATCCCTCCCACCCGTTTTCTGTAAGGCTGCGTTTCTGGGGCACAATGATCACATCGAGGTCCCCGAGGGCCTCTTTGAATGCATCCTCTGGTCCAACCACAACGATCTGTCCGATACGGCCAGAGGCCTGAAGTGCCTCAATAATATATCTCAGCATGGGCTTACCCCCTATCTCAAGGAGGGATTTGTTTTTCATGAAAATCTTTCTGGCTGCCCTTCCATCACCTGCCGTGATTACTGCATCAATATCCATAAATAAATATTCACCCAAACTATATCTGCATGTCAAGCAGATATACTTTCACTCCCTGTTGCGTGAGTGGTATTACTTTGCTAGATTATATACAGTTCAACTGGAGGTGGTCTGTGAATCATTCACTGAAGACCGGGGATATTCCTGCCATGGCTTCAATCCGGACAAAAAACGTCATGGAAATGTACAGGGCGCTCTTTGATCTGTCTCCTGATGCGGTTTATATATGTGATCTCCAGGGCAGATTCCTGGATGCAAATGATCCTGCCCTGGAGCTCGCGGGCTATAAGAGAGAGGATATTCCCCATATAGACCTTTTCTCCCTGCTGGAAGAAGCCCAGGTAAAGACGAGCCTCGATACCATCAACGATGTGAAAAAAGAAAAGAAAAAGCAGATATTCCAAGAATACAGGATAAAAAGGGGTGATGGAAGATATATATGGGTGGAAACCCTTTGGGTGACCATCCATGAGGGCGACACGCCTGTATGCATACAGGGTGTGGCCCGGGATATCTCTGAACAGAAAAAAATCGAAGAAAAACTCTCCATCCAGCAAAAATTTGCGCAGATCATTACCCGGATCTCAACAAAATTTATCAACCTCGGACACAATGAGGTGGACCAGGGGATCGATGATGCACTTGAGACCATAGGACAATTTGCAGGGATTGACAGGTGCTATGTATTCCTGGCCGATGAAACACACAAAAAAATCAGCAATACCAATGAATGGTGTTCCGAATGGGTCGAACCGGAAAAAGCAATGCTCCAGGACCTGGACATAGACACCTTTGAATGGGGAAGGCAGATACTTGAAAACGATGAAATCCTTTATATCCCAAGCGTCAGTGACCTGCCTGGAACGGCAGCCAATGAAAGGGCCATGTTCGAGGCCCAGGACATAAAATCACTGGTACTGGTTCCGCTTGTCTCACATGGGACTGTTACAGGGTTTATGGGGTTTGATTCCGTAACCAGGGAAAAACAATGGTCAAGGCAGGACATATCCCTGATGAAGATTGTCGGTGAAATCATCTCAGGCGCCATTGAAAGAAGACGTATGCAGGGGATTATCCTCGGGGATGAACGCAGATATCGCCTCCTGGCCGAAACAGCCAGGGAGCTTATCCTTGTCATGGGTTTGGACGGCCGTATTACCTATGTAAACACAGCCTTCCTTGAGACAACCGGATACACCTCTGATGAAATCATGGACAAACCCATGCGGGATATTATACCGGAATACCTCTGGACAAAATATAAAAAATATATCGCTGAGCTTGCAGACAAAAAACAGTTCCCCATATTGTATGAGGGCGGAGTCATCAAAAAAGACATGAGCCTGTTGCCCGTTGAGGTCAGCATCTCCATGATGGAAGGCTATTCAGATGCCCTCGGCGTTCTATGTATCTCAAGGGACATCAGTGAACGCAAACTAATAGACGAGCAGAAGAATATCTATGAGCAACACCTGATGCAGTCTCAACGGATCGAATCTCTCGGAATACTGGCCGGTGGCATTGCCCATGACTTTAATAATATCCTTTCCGCCACGATCAATTATTCCGAGCTGCTCCAGGACAACTGTATTGCCGGGACAAGGGATGCGTTCTATATTGAAGAAATCCTCAAGGCCGGGGACAGGGCAACAAACCTTGTCCGGCAGATCCTTACCTTCAGCCGGCAGACAGATCCTCAACGGGAGCCGATCCCGATACACCTTGTACTCAGGGAGGCACTTCATCTTCTGCGCGCATCCATACCCGCCACTATTGAACTAGTTCAGAATATCGATCCGGCATCTGGCACTATATTTGCTGACCCCACCCAGATTCACCAGATGATCATGAACCTGATCACCAATGCATTCCAGGCCATTGAGGACCAAAAGGGTATTATCGGGATTACCCTGAAAAGGGTACATGTCGATGCGGAGTTTGCCATGAATCACTTGAACCTGCATGAGGGCGAGTACCTGAACCTGATCATATCTGACACAGGAAAGGGCATGGATCTTCATACAAAGGAAAAAATGTTTTATCCTTTTTTTACCACCAAGGGCAAAAATAAAGGATCGGGCCTGGGGCTTGCCATGGTCCACGGGATTGTCTCAGAGCTTAAGGGTGCGATTACAGTACACACGCAAAAAAATATCGGGACCACCTTGAGTGTGTTCCTGCCCCGCCATAATGAGGAGGCAATCGAAATAATGGACGAAACCGTCCCGCAAAGGGGATCAGGCGAAAGGATCCTGTATGTGGATGACGAGGAGGCAATTCTCAGGAGTTCAGAACAGATGCTGAAAAGACTCGGCTATGAGGTGACCACATCAAAGAACGGCAGGGATGCACTGGAAATCTTTGAGAACAACCCGGATAGATTCGACCTGGTCATAACCGACCAGACCATGCCATTGATGACCGGCATGGAGCTTTCTCAAAGGATCATGGAGATCCGGCCAGAGATCCCTGTCATCCTGTGTACGGGCTTTTCCGGGATTGTATCAAAAGAAGCAGCCCTCTCAAAGGGGATCAATGGATACGTGATGAAGCCTGTTTCCAGAAATGATATGGCCGATACCATCCATGGAGCATTAAAGGGGACATTGTCCAGGTTAGATAACTAACTTGACTTTTTCCTCCAACCTTTATATTTTTAAAAAAACATAGAGGTTGTATTTAACATGGAAAAAATGATCGCAGGAAAACCCAGGACACTCAAAAAGAACAATCGCAGGATCGTCCTTGACCTTCTCATGGATTCAGGGGAGATGACGATTGCCCGGATATCCCAGACAGTGCACCTGAGCAAAACAACCATCATGAAAATCACTGACTATCTTTTAAGAAACAACCTGATTGTCTCGGCGGGAAAGGGAAGCTCAACAAAAGAGGGCGGCAAAAGGCCCGAGATATTTCGATTCAATGCAGATGCCGGATATGTAATCGCCCTACATATATTCCCCGGGAAGATTTATGCCGTTGTATGCGATCTCAGCATAAACATCATTGAGAGGAGAATCCTTCCTCTTGAACCGGATGAACCCATTGACAATGTCATGGACAAGATATGCAATGCCTGCACCGCTTTGCTTTCCACGCACGACAACAAAAGGTTTGTCGGTATAGGGATCGGGGCAACCGGAATTATCAATTTCAAGGAGGGGATAGTCCATTTTTCGCCACATTTTCCGTCCTGGGGCATGGATATCCCCTTTGCCCGTATGCTGAGTGAAAGGCTGGATACAGATATACCCATTGTCATTGAAAACGACTGCCGGCTTCAGGTCATGGCCGAAAAGGCAAGGGGTGCGGCATGCAACCATGCAAATATCATAGCAGTTGAGGCGGGTATTGGTCTTGGATGCGGAATCATCCTCAAAAACCGGGTCGAGAGAGGGGCGCACTATCTCTCCGGGGAAATCGGACACATGATCATCAATCCCCTTGGAGACAACCCGTGTCCCTGCGGAGGCAATGGCTGTTTTGAGGTAATGGTGTCCATTGACAGGGTACTCCAGATGGCAAAAGAGGGCAGAACAGGCTTTCCAGACTCCCTTATCTTTTGCAATGACCGCCTGGAAATCAAAAACATCTTTGATGCATCCAACCACGATGACCCACTGGCCATGAAGATTATAGACGACATCATCTTCTGGTTTGCCACAGGTTTTTCAAACGTGATCATGATGTACGACCCGGAGATCATCATCATCCAGGGCATATACACAAAGGCAGGCCCATATTTCATCGAAAGACTGAGAGAAAAAATGAACAGGACCTCTCTCCTCAAAATCGACAAGCACGTGGAGCTTGAATATTCCAACCTTGGCATAGACCGTGGGGTAATCGGTGCCGCTACCCATATCATAGATACATATTTCAGGTCGCAATACCTCGAGGCCTGAGCAATACAATGGATATACCCGAACTAAAAAACAGTTTTCATGAATATTTCCCCGATACGCCAGGCGACCCTGAGATATTCTTTGCCCCGGGGCGCATCAATCTCATTGGAGAACATATAGATTATAACGGGGGAAAAGTGCTTCCATGCACCATATCCAGGGGTATCTATGCCTGTGTCCTGTTCAGGGATGACCGCATGATAAACATCCACTCCCTCGATCAAGACCATAGAGCCCATATTCCCCTTGATCGAAAGATTACCTATGACCAGGCACTCGGCTGGGCCAACTATCCCATGGGCGTAATCGATCGCCTCATCCGGGACAATAACAGCCCAAAAGGGTTTGACGCCCTTATCACGAGTGACCTTCCCGAAGGTTCAGGGCTGTCATCTTCGGCAGCGCTCGAGGTCCTCTGTGCATACTGTGCCATGTATCCAAAAATCTCTTCTGACAAAGACCGGGTATATATGGCGCAGGCATGCCAGCAGGCGGAAAACACCTTTGTCCATGTCAACTGCGGCATCATGGACCAGGCCTGTATTGCCCTTGGCAAAAAGGATCATGCAATCAGTCTTGACACCCATACCCTTGAATACAGGTACATACCCGTATCCCTGGGCCAAGCCCATTTGGTCATCATGAACTCCATGCACGCCAGAAAACTCTCAGGATCGGCCTACAACACCCGCAGGATAGAATGTGAAGAGGCGTTGAACCACATAAAAACCCATCGCGATATACAGACCCTTTGTGAGGCAAAATGCGACGACCTTGTATATATACCGGATAAAACGCTCAAAAAACGGGCGCGCCACGCAATAACAGAACAGCAGAGGGTCTATTCATCCATAGAGATGCTGAAAAGAAACGACCTCGCAGGGTTCGGCCATCTCCTTAATGCCTCCCACCTCTCCCTTAAAGAGGATTTTGAGGTCACAGGGGAATATCTCGATGCCCTTGTTGACGAGGCAATAAAGGTTGATGGATGTCTGGGTGCGCGCATGACAGGGGCAGGCTTTGGAGGCTGCGCCATTGCCCTGGTACAAAAAGAGGCCATTGAAGGATTCAAGGCAGAGGTAACAAAAGGATATCGGGAAAAAACCTGCAAGACACCGGAGTTCTATGTGTGCACTATACCAGACGGTGTGTGCAGGCTGGAGATATAATAGGATACGGGAGAACGGAGACTGGAGAACGGAGACGGGAGACGGGAGACGGGAGATGCTTCACCGTCACCCCTGCGAAGGCAAGGGTCCAGAAACGTGAATTACCTGGAACACTGGATTCCCGCCTTCGCCTGTCTGCGTGCGGCGCACTTCGCAGGCGGGAATGACGAATGGGTGGTGTGCTGTTTTTTCATATAAAGGCTTACCTGAGCTCCTTTCCCATTGGAACCCTGGAGCAGGCCCTGGACTTCATATTTTCAGGTAGATATTCTCCGGGTCATCAAAATAAGCAATGATCTCTTCAAGGCTGGCCTTGAGGTAATCCAGGGTTTCATCAAGCGTTCTGGCGGAGACAATGGGCATCCTGTCCTTTTTCTTACGCATCTGCCTGAAATTCGGGCTCATCTTTCCCGCCACAATAATGGTGGCATTACCAAGGATGTCATGTGCGGCATTGAGTTTCGCCTGGTCTCCATGTTTTTCTTCATCAAACTCCATGACCGGATTGACATTCTTTTCCAGAAGCCTGACACTGCCCTTCATGACCTCGGCATAGAGGATCTCCTCGCTGTCACCAAAATGGGTGCAGGAAATTTCCCCCTGTTTATCAAGCCCTATTGCTACAATAAAGGTATTCATCATATTTTTTCCCTATCATCTTTCTTTAACATGTTCAAATAGTTTATGCCGGGTGCAGCAATTGCTGCAGCCGGCATAAACACAAGGTTCCCGACAGGCTCAGGGGTCAAAGATTCTTTATCGGTTAACCGCCTTCCTGTCAAAACTCCCATGCTGGCGCAGGATATCCTCTGCCGCCTGCACCAGAAGATTGCTGGCCGGGAAAAACGACTGGTATGGCTGTGATGCATAGCTGAAATCTATCAGGTCCCAGATGGTAAGAGAATTCTGGATGGCCATGGTTATCAGATCCACTTTGTCGGTTGCGGACTCCTCGCTTACAACCTGTCCGCCGACAATCCGGAAATCGTCTTTTCTTGCAACCAGTTTAATCCTCACCGGTTTGGCACTCGGCATTACAGGAAAGGCCGTGGTCAGCTCGGCAGATCCGGTTATAAACTCCATTTTACCGGCCAATGCCTTTTCAGACATGCCCGTGCTTCCAAGGAAATACCTGCCTATCTTTGTGGCCGCCCCATTGTAGAACCCCTGGTAATGCATATTTGCACCCAGCATATTCCTGGCCAGCACCTTTCCCATGGGTATGGCATTGGTTGCCAGTTTACCCAGAAGCACATCACCGGTAATAGCACTTGTAAACTGGGTACAGTCGCCCACTGCATACACATCTTCAATATTTGTCTCGAATCTGTCATTGATGATGATGCCTCCCCTGCCTATATCAAGACCCGTGTCCGCAAAGATACCCACATTGGGCCGCATGCCCACGGCAAACACCACCAGGGACGGCACCATATCATCCGAGTCTGAACAATCATCTGCGGCCTGGAATGGGATATCATGGCCTTTGTCCAGGACAACATTGTTCACAAAATGCGTCCCTTCCAGAGAGACCACCTTGTCATTCATATGCAGCCTGAGCCCGAGACGCACCAGTTCCTCCATACCTTCACGCACCATATCATCATCCAGCATATTGGGCAGGGCATGATCCTCCATATCCACCATATGGGTCTCGACCCCACGCGCGTTAAGGGCCTGGGCCAGCTCGATACCAATGGCCCCTGCACCCACCACAACGGCCTTTTTCAGCCCGCTGTCTGCAATCTCCAGTATATACCTCAAATCATCCTCTGTCTTGAAGGTAACAACACCCGGCAGATCAGCGCCCTTTACAGGCGGCAGGACAGGGTCAGCACCGGTAGCGATAACCAGCTTGTCATATCGATAGACATCGCCCTTTGCCGTATGCACAGATTTATCATCAAATGCCACACGCTCCACCTTGTCCCTGACCAGAAAAGCACCGGTCTCTGTAACAATGTCATCCTTTTTCAATGTCTTGTTGAGCGGTAATATCCCCTCAATGACATAGGGCATGGCACAATAGATCATGGAATGGTCTTCGGGCCGTATGATTGTAACCTCTTTTTCCTTTCCCATAACCTTGGCCATGGAGATAGCGGCCGGCCCTCCACCAATAATAAGTATCTTTTCCATGTCTGTTCCTCCTGTGATATTTTTCTTGACAAGCCAAGTACCAGACCATCCAGAAAGGGGCATTGACCTGAATCAACATCAAGCCAGCAGAAAAATGCCGCTGACAACCTTGTCTGCGTGCAAACAACGAAAAACAATCCTTTGAATAGCCAGAGACAGTTGTACAACAAGGTTGACAAACATAAACGGTCCATGTACGTTTTTGTTATAGATCATGCTGGCCCGCAAGGGTACAAAGGTGGCATTGATGCAAGACCACCGACAAGGGGGAAACTATGGATTTCATCAAATTTCCAAAAGGATTCATCTTCGGCACCTCAACCGCGGCCTACCAGATAGAGGGCGCATGGAACGAGGCTAATAAAGGTCAGAGCATATGGGACAACTTCGCCCATACCCCGGGCAAGATCATCAAAGGGCAGACCGGTGATATTGCCTGTGACCATTATCACCGCTACAAAGAGGATATCGCGCTCATGCAGGGACTGGGGACAAAGGCCTACCGCATGTCCATATCATGGCCGCGCATCCTCCCCCAGGGTAAGGGCGGCATCAATGACAAGGGGATCGCCTTTTATGATCGTTTGACCGACAGTCTGCTTGAGGCCGGCATCACCCCCTGGGTGACGCTCTTTCACTGGGATCTGCCCCAGGCACTCCAGACAGAGATGAACGGGTTTGAAAACCGGGACATAGTCAATTGGTTTGCAGACTATGTCCAGATCGTGGTCAAGGCCCTGGGTGACCGCGTTAAAAACTGGATCACCTTAAACGAGATGCAGGACTATGCCCTTGAGGGCTATTTCCTGGCCCAACATGCACCGGGCAAGTTCAAGCCATGGAAATACCTGTCAGTAGTTCACAATCAGCTGCTCTGCCACGGCAGGGCCGTACAGGTCATAAAGGGGCTCTACCCGGATTCAAAGGTCGGGCCCGCATTGAATCTCCTGCCCGTGGATCCGGCCACTGGTTCAGAAAAAGACAGGGAATCAGCCATGCTCGCCAATGAACTCTTCAACCGTATAACCCTGCACCCCATCATAAAGAGCGCCTACCCTTCGGCCCTTTTCCGGCAGCTCAGGATGTTCATGCCCGATATACGGCCCGATGACATGGGGCTTATCTCAACCCCTGTGGACTTTATCGGGATCAACACCTACACCAGGGAAAAGGCCATGCATAAATGGTATATCCCGTTTCTAAAGACATGGATGACAGGGGCCGACCTGGCGGACAAAGAGTTTGTCAAGGACGGGGTACAGCACACAGCCATGGGCTGGGAGGTCTATCCTGAAAGCATATACAGGGCCATCACCCTGGTAAAAGAGGAATACAATAACCCTGAAATCATTATAACAGAAAACGGCGCTGCCTTTGAGGACCGCGTGGAAGGCGATCATGTGCATGACCCCAAGAGGATATCCTTTTTAAAAGCATACCTGGCCCAGGTCAAAAAGACCATAGATGAAGGGGCACAGGTAAAGGGATATTTTGTCTGGACATTGATAGACAATTTTGAGTGGGCCGTGGGTTATGAAAAACGCTTCGGCCTTGTCCACGTGGACCACGACACACAAAAACGCATCATCAAGGACAGCGGGTACTGGTACAGGGACCTTATCGCGGCGCAGACATCATAGCGCAAGAAGGGAGAAGGGGAGAAGGGAAAAAATAATCGGGGGACACCATACTCATTTATTGACCTGGTAATCAAGCGAGCAGAAACAGGTATGGTGGCCCCTGATTACACACCACTGTCATTCCCGCCTGCCTGTGCGTGTCCGCACGCAGACAGGCGACGCACTTCGCAGGCTGGGGTGACGATTTGGGGAGACATGGGTTTTCATTCCTGGTTGTGAGCGCACCGCTCATGCGGGTTTAGCAGAAACCGGTCTTTGAAAGGGAGATCAAAAGATCTTTTCTCACGCAAAGGCGCAAAGATCGCAAAAGAAAACAGGGAAAATGATACATCATGGGAAGCAACAAATCAAAGCAGTGGGATATAGCACTGCAAGACTTGACTTGACCCAGGACACAGGCTGTCCATCGTTGATGGACAGCCTGTGTTTTTATTGATTCAGCCTAAAAATTGATTCAGCCTAAAAAATGATTCGGCTTAAAAAAGCTGGGCATCCCACTTGAAGTCCAGCTTGAGCTGCACGGTCCAGGCATTTGAAAGATCAAACAAATCCGCGCCACGATAAGGACCCTTGACCGGGCCAAGATCGCCTGCAGACCCTGTAGTCCCCAAGTCCACCTGCAATGCCTTATATGGCTTTGGCGTCAGGACATCCTTGTAGAAATCCCCTGGAGAAAAATACGCGGCCAGAAGAGAAATATCCAGTCCCTCTATGAGGGTATAGGTGAGGTTTGCATCGAGCTCATAGCCAAGGAAATTATCCACGCTCTGGTAATAGGTGGTATTGTTGTTTTTGAACACCATATTCACTTGTGTATCTGTCATGGTATTGAGTGCATACATCAGGGGGAACAT
>JAYEKR010000227.1:0-2153 GCA_034661115.1 Thermodesulfobacteriota bacterium
CCGGTCTTTGTTGAAGATTATAAGTTTGTTGCCATTTTCCTGACGTACCTTTTCCCTGAATTTGCGTATACCGGTTTCCACCCCTTGAGATTCCTTATCGTCCTGCGCATCCATCCAGTTTCTAAAAGCAAACGAGAGGGGATATGCCTTTGAATTTAAGTTCTCTTCCCGCCTATCCTGACGCGATTGAGGTGCATTCTGCGAGGCACCCTGAAAACTCCACAAAATCGAAATTTTCGACCCTTGAGGATATTTTTTAAAAAATTATACGAATAGTTTCACCATGTCCGATAAACCCCATGCCTTATATCAAATATCCAGGGACAAAGGATAGGGCTTGACAAAATATGCTATGTTTTGTAGGGATGTTTAATCTGAAAAGTAAGTTGGACTGTTAAAACTGGTAAAATCGAATCATTCATACAGAGTTGGCCGGGATTCCCTGTACCACCTTCCGTTATTCAGAAATACATTTAACGTGCACCCGTTTGTTGCTGACGCGGCGACCTCGTCTGCTGTCACCTGACGTTTTGGTGTGCATTGGAGCATCAATGAACTTCGATACATTTAATTTTTCCCCCGACATCTCTGAAGCTGTGTCTGAACAGGGATATGAGTCACCAACCCCCATCCAGGAAAGGGCCATTTTGCCGGCGATCGAGGGCCGGGATGTCCTTGGCCTGGCCCAGACCGGCACCGGCAAGACCGCTGCCTTTGTGCTGCCCATCCTGCAGCGCCTGCAAGACGGTCCCCGGCGCCAGGTGAGGGCCCTTATCCTCGCCCCCACCCGCGAGCTTGCCGCTCAGACCCATGAGGCCATCCGTGTCCTGGGTCGCCATACCGGCCTCAAGAGTGTGGCCATCTTCGGCGGCGTGAACATGAATCCCCAGGTAAAGGCCCTGAACCGTGGGGTGGAGATCGTGGTGGCCTGCCCTGGGCGTCTGCTGGATCATCTCTCGAAGAAGACCCTGGACCTGCGACGCGTGGAGATCCTTGTCCTCGACGAGGCCGACCGCATGTGTGACATGGGCTTTATGCCCGATATACGTCGTATTGTACGGCAGCTGCCCAAAAAGCGTCAGACCATGCTGTTTTCGGCCACCATGCCTGCTGATATCCTCAAGCTGACCAATGATCTGCAGCACAATGCCGTGACCGTACAGATTGGACATACCAAACCGGCCAATACCGTGGCCCACACCCTGTATCCCGTGTCCCGCAGCCGTAAAACAGCTTTGGTGCGCAGGATCCTCAATGATACAAATACCGATTCGGTGATTGTCTTCACCCGAACCAAACACCGCGCCAAACGTCTGGCCCAGCAACTGGACAGGGCCGGGTATCCGACAACCAGCCTGCAGGGCAATCTGTCCCAGAATCAGCGTGAACGTGCCATCAAGGGCTTTCGCGACGGAACATTTCAGGTCCTCGTGGCCACCGACATCGCCGCCCGGGGCATCGATGTGGTTGATGTCTCCCACGTGATCAATTTTGACATGCCTGGTACGGCCGATGCCTATACCCACCGCATTGGACGTACCGGTCGCGCTGAACGTAACGGCGAAGCCTTCACCTTTGTCACCGGCGAGGATGCCGAAATGGTACGTAGCATCGAGCGCGTGCTCGGCGAAAAGATTGAACGGCGTACTGTCAAAAATTTTGACTATACAGAGAAAATCGCGTAACCCAGGTTGACATCAAGGCATTTTATCGTAATTATCAAAAACCGTATCGACAGGGGGCAGGTCTTGATGTTTGAATTGCCTGCACCTGCCTTTCTTCTTTCAAAGGCCTTCACCGCCTTGCTCACCGTTGAAGAATGAAGACTTAGATGCTTTCCTGTTTCGCTTAATGTATATCCATACCGGATATGCGTTTTGTGCATCAGCCGATTCCGCTGCGTAGTATCTTTATTTCCCCGCCTTCCTTGAAAAAGCTCTCTCTCAGTTCCGGCCTTCCTACCAGACGCTCCTTTCTCACCACTTCGCGTGACTCTTCCCTTTCTTCAATCATGCCTCGTATACGTTCTATAAACTTGTCGCCTCCCATTATGGATCGCCCATTGAGATGCCTCCATACCAATTCATCCTTCTTGACCCCTTCCCTAACAAAAGATCAGTATCTCCTCCTGAAGATAGGGGTCAAGTCTTCTT
>JAYEKR010000228.1:0-2100 GCA_034661115.1 Thermodesulfobacteriota bacterium
AGATAAAGATTTTCTTCTGATGAGTTTTCGCAACCATGATTTGGTTTCTTCAAGTGAACGGCTACTATAGATAAAACTTTTTCCTGTCTCCCCAATTTCTAATTTCTAATTTCCAAATTCAAGCCGTGAACGGCTACATTTCTAATTTCAAGCCGTGAACGGCTACGACCTGTTTTCATAAAACGCGTCATTGACGCCAGGATGCTGTTCTCCCCTGCTATGTATCCTCTATCTTTTTCTCCCCGGTTTTACTGTCCGCGGATACCTCAATCTCTTCAATCCATAATGGATGGCGGGCCCTGGCGTAGTCCAGGCGTACCTTTGCAGTGAAGATACCCCGTACCATGGGACGGTTGGGCTTGATGATAATGGCGACCATGTGCGCGACAAAGGCCAGAACGAAGAGGGCAAAAAAGATATTATGTCCCCATGTGGAAACAAGCAAAAGGGTTTCATTGATCTGCGGGTCAAAAACGTTTTTGTAGGTCTTTACAAGCCCGGTGATAATCAACATTGCGATAATAGCGGCCATCCCCACATAGGCCAGTCTCTGCTCCGGCAGGTATTTCTTAAAGGGCGGCTCCTCTACCTTGCTGAAAAAGCTTTTTATAACAAGCATGGATTCCCTCATATCCCCCTTTTGCGGCAGGATCCCCTTATGCCCGAGCATGGAGTGGTAGATCACGTGAAAGAGCGCCGCAGTCACAAAAAAGGCAGCTGCAATATAATGCAGTTCTAGGGATAAAAAGAAATCACCTGACCATCCAAGACCCGGGATCTCTGTAATATAATAACGCTTGGCGATCGGCAGCTCAAAAAGACCAGTCAGGATGAGTACAAGCCCTGAAATGGCGATGGTCCAGTGTTCGATAAGCTCGATTATTTCATGTCTTACGACCAGCCCCTTGTCTGCAATAATACGTTCAGTCATTATCCGACCCCCCCTTGTCTTTTTCATCACCTTTTACTGACCCTTTTACCGCCAGTGCACCTATAACACCCGCGCCGATCCCCAGCAGCGGTCCGCCCAGCACGGCTTTGGCCAGAGGATCGGCCGCTTTCATCCGGCTGGCAACAGGCCCCAGACCAGGTCTTCCAGGCCCCTTGGTGATGGCTGCATCGAGTACATCAAAGGGTACTGGAGATACGTATACCGTCCCGGTCCCGCCATTTTCATCCATGCCATAGATATAACCATGCATCTTCTCGGCACGGTCCCTGGCCTCGGCATAAATGGCATCCCTTGGCCCGATGATCATGGCCTGTCTTGGACAGGCATCCATACACACGGGGTTTTTACCTTCAGCGACAAGGTCATGGCATAAATCACACTTGAACATAGTTCCGTTGCCTGCCAGGGTAGGCATGACATCCAGATAAAGCCCGATGCCGGACTGCCGCTGCGGGATATGCCAGGGGCACACCGTGCGGCATTTGGCCCCGCCGAAACACAGGTCAGGATCGATCACCACGGCTCCGTCCGGCATTTTTTTGTTTGCAGAAAAAGGGCAAAGATTGGCACAGGCCGGATAATCACAGTGCATACAGCGCCTGGGGATATGCACGACCATGGCATTCCCCTGGTGTTTGACTTGTACCTCCTCGACATAAAGCCAGTTATACGGGGTAAACCGATCAATTATATCCTTCTTATCCGAAAAGTCCTCAATCCTGCCTCTGGGAAAAAGCTCTGGAATAGGACCTACTGGATCGGGCACCATCTTGTGTGCCCTGGCCCTGCACGCACTCACGCAGGCCGGGGTATCCCGCTCCGGACAACCGTCACAGAGGCTCAGGTCTATCAGTGTGGCAAGCGAACCCGTGTCCCTGGCGTGCGTGGTCCGAGCCACGCCCAGGCCCGATACCATGGCCAGGGATGCACCAACCTTTAAAAAAGACCTTCGATCTATCCCTTTTTTATTGTCCTTGCCCATAACTCGACTGCCTCCTTTTTGAATGTGGCATTAAAACCGTATCTTTGGTATTAAAATATGGTATTTGTATTTATCAGACTCAGAAAAACAGTCATTGACGTAGGTCAAGAAAGGACAGGGATCATGCAGTGGTTAGAATTTATAAGTTCCGTTCCCCTCTTCAGGG
>JAYEKR010000229.1:0-10644 GCA_034661115.1 Thermodesulfobacteriota bacterium
TCGATAAATGCTTGGTGATCGCCGCGGTCAGCGTCGTCTTCCCATGATCTATATGCCCTATCGTCCCCACATTTAAATGCGGCTTCGTCCTCTCGTATTTTTCCTTTGCCATAACTATCCTCCCCTGGAGACCTTAAGATTATCAGAAATATTGCCCGGCACAGGCTCATACTGAGAAAGCTGCATGGTATATGTAGCCCTGCCCTGTGACGCGGACCTCAGACTGGTTGAATAGCCAAACATCTCTGAAAGTGGAACCTGTGCAGCTATCACCCTCACCTCGGACCTCATATCCATACCCAGCACCCTGCCCCGCCTTGAAGACAGGTCAGATATGACATCACCAATATATTCCTCCGGGCTGACTACCTCAACATCCATCACGGGTTCAAGCATAACCGGGCTTGCCCGGTGCAGGGCGTTTTTTATGGCCATGGATCCGGCGGTCTTGAATGACATCTCCGATGAATCCACATCATGATATGATCCGTCATAGAGCTCTATACGTACGTCAACGACCGGATACCCACCCTTGGGCCCCATGCCAAGCCCGCTTTCAACACCCTTTTTGACCGCCGGTATATACTCCCTTGGAATAACCCCCCCGGTGATCTTGTCCTCAAAGACAATACCTGATCCCGGATCAAGCGGCTCCACCTTTATGACGACATGCGCATACTGCCCGTGCCCGCCTGTCTGCTTGACATATTTAAAGTTTTCATCCACCGTTCGGGTAATGGTTTCATGATAGGCTACCTGCGGTCTTCCAACGTTTGCCTCAACCTTGAATTCACGCATCAAACGGTCCACAATTACTTCAAGATGCAGTTCGCCCATACCGGAAACAATGGTATCCCCGGTATCATGGTCGGTATGTACCTTAAAAGACGGATCTTCAACCGCAAGCCTTGCCAGGGCAAAACCCAGCTTCTCCTGATCCGCCTTGCTCTTTGGTTCAATGGCAATGGATATAACCGGCTCCGGAAAATCCATGGACTCCAGGATAATGGGCTGATCGCTATCACAGAGACTCTGCCCTGTAACCGTATTTTTCAGCCCGATCACAGCCGCTATCTCTCCGGCATACAGCGACTTTATATCTTCTCTCTTGTTTGCATACATACGCAACAGACGCCCTATACGCTCTTTCTTTCCCTTTGTCGCATTCAACACATTATCACCCGAATGAATAACCCCGGAATATACACGCACAAAGGTAAGCTGCCCCACATAGGGATCGCTCATGACCTTAAAGGCAAGGGCTGAAAACGGGGCATCATCTGAGGGTTTCCTCGATATATCCGAGCCATCCTCCTTGGTACCCTTTACCGCACCTACATCCACGGGCGAAGGCAGGTAATCCACCACGGCATCCAGCAGGGGCTGGACGCCCCTGTTTTTAAAGGCGGAACCACATAATACAGGTGTCAGACTGAGACCAAGGGTTCCCTTTCTCAGGGCCTGCCTGATAGAGGCATTGTCAATGGGTTTTCCTTCCAGGAATGCCTCCATTATGGAATCATCCACATCACAGAGGGCCTCAATCAATGTCTCTCTGTATGTATCGGCCTTTGTTCTATATTCTTCTGGAATCTCTCCCCGGGTAAAATCAGCACCTTTGGTTTTATCATCAAAGATAACCGCATCCATCTCGATCAGATCGACCACACCGACAAAACTGTCCTCAGATCCAATGGGTAGCTGAAGTGCAACAGGTATTCCCCCGAGCTTTTCACGAATTTCCTTTACAACCTCATAAAAATCCGCCCCTACACGATCCATCTTATTGACAAATGCAAGGGTCGGAACCGAATACCTCTTGGCCTGCCGCCATACGGTTTCAGACTGGGGCTGAACACCGCCCACCGCGCAAAAGACCCCGACCGCACCGTCAAGGACCCTCAGGGAACGCTCCACCTCAATGGTAAAGTCAACATGCCCCGGGGTATCGATGATATTGATCATCCTGTCTCGCCATGAACACGTGGTGGCAGCAGCGGTAATGGTTATTCCCCGTTCCTTTTCCTGCTCCATCCAGTCCATGGTCGCCTCTCCGTTATGGACCTCGCCGATCTTGTAGCCCTTTCCCGTATAATACAGGATACGTTCGGTAACGGTTGTCTTCCCGGCATCAATATGCGCCATGATACCGATATTTCTAAGTTTTTCTATTGATACTAATCTATTCAACTCAATTTTCCTCTACCATCGATAATGGGCAAACGCCTTGTTGGCCTCTGCCATCTTGTGCGTGTCTTCCTTTTTCTTTACAGAAGTTCCACGGTTATTGTATGCATCAAGGATTTCAAGCGCCAGGCGCTCACTCATGGTCTTCTCTTTCCTTTTCCGGCTTGCGCCGATGATCCAGCGCCTTGCAAGCATATCCTTGCGGTCAAGCCGGACCTCCTGGGGGACCTGATAGGTGGCCCCTCCAATTCGGCGGGAACGAACCTCAAGAAGAGGACGGACATTATTAAAACCCTTGGTAAAGACTTCCATAGGGTCCTCATTGGTCTTTTTTGCCAATATCCCGAGCGAATCATAAAAAATCCGCTGGGCCGTGGCCTTTTTACCGTCCCACATAATGTAGTTGATAAACCTGGTCACCATCTTGTCCTTGAATTTGGGATCAGGAACCACATCCCTTTTCAGACTTCCTCTGTTCTTCCTCGGCATATCTTAACCCCTATTTTGGTCTCTTTGTTCCGTACTTTGATCTTCCCTGACGTCTCTCCTGAACACCCTCTGTGTCCATGACACCCCTTACAACATGGTAACGCACACCCGGAAGGTCCTTGACTCGGCCTCCCCTGATGAGGACCACAGAATGCTCCTGGAGATTATGCCCCTCTCCGGGTATGTATGATGTCACCTCATACCCATTGGTAAGTCTGACCCTGGCCACCTTTCTCAATGCAGAATTAGGTTTTTTGGGCGTGGTTGTATATACCCTCACACAAACACCCCTCTTCTGCGGGCAGCCCTGAAGAGCCCGTGTCTTTTTATTCTTTACTACCGCCTGTCTTCCGTTTCTTACCAACTGATTAAGTGTAGGCATAAAATTATTCCTTCCCTGTATTCACACTATTAAAAGATTTAGGTGATCGAATTGACGCCGTCTTCTATCAATGGCAGTGTCTTCTGTCAAGGGTTTTCTCCAGACACATCCATTTGCATGGTTTCATCTTCTGAAACTTCTGCCTCCAGATCCAGATACACAGGAAAACCGGTCCCGGCCGGAATGAGTTTCCCCATGATCACATTTTCCTTGAGTCCCATGAGGTGGTCCACCTTACCCTGAACGCTGGCCTCTGTAAGCACCCGTGTGGTCTCCTGGAACGATGCAGCGGAGATAAAACTCTCGGTATTGAGGCTGGCCTTGGTAATGCCCAGGAGCACCGCCTGAGCTACCGCAGGCATGCCTCCATTTATTATCACCCTCTCGTTCTCATCTGCAAAGGATATCTTGTCAACAAACTCGCCCTCGATATGTTCTGTATCCCCGGGATCTTTGATCACGACCCGCCTGAGCATCTGCCGGACAATTACCTCAATATGCTTGTCATTTATCCTGACACCCTGCAGCCGATATACCTCCTGCACCTCATTTACCAGATAGGTTGCCAGCTCCTTTTCACCACCTATCTTGAGTATGTCGTGGGGATCTATGGCCCCGTCCATGATGGCCTCGCCTGCCTTGACAAAATCTCCTTCGTGCACTGTAATATGCTTGGTCTTTGCGATCATGTACTCCCGCTGATCCCCGACCTCAGGCGTTATTACCACCTTTCTCTTGCCCTTTGTTTCCTTGCCAAAGGAGACCTGCCCGTCAATCTCTGTAACGGTTGCACATTCCTTGGGTTTTCGCGCCTCAAAAAGCTCCACCACCCGGGGCAGACCACCGGTAATATCCTTGGTCTTGGTCGTCTCCCTCGGAATTTTGGCAAGGACATCACCCGGGAACACCTCGTCTGCCTCAGATACATAGATATTCGCCCCGACCGGAAGGCTGTACCTGGCCGGGCTCTTGCTTCCGGGAAACTTTACCTGTCTGCCTCTTTCATCATGTATCACGATCCTTGGCCTGAGTTCAAAATCCTTTGGTTCGATAACAAGGGACCTGCTCAACCCGGTAACCTCATCTATATGTTCCTGCACCGTGACATCCTCGACAAGATCGGCAAACTTTACCTGGCCTTTGACATCGCAGATAATCGGCAGGGAGAATGGATCCCATTCAGCAACAATCATCCCGGCCTCCACTTTTGCCCCGTCCTCAACCTGTATCCTGGCACCATAGACAACTTGATGAACCTCACGGTCCCTGCCATTATCATCCACTAATACAACGGTTCCGTTGCGGTTCATGGCGACAATCTCATTTTCCCTGCCCTTCGCCACATTGAGACCCCTGTATTGTACAATGCCGTCGTGCTTGAATCTGGAACTTGACTGATCCACAACGGTCGCTGTCCCGCCGACATGGAAGGTCCTCATGGTAAGCTGTGTTCCCGGCTCGCCGATGGACTGGGCCGCGGTAATGCCCACGGCCTCTCCTATATTGACCATGCGTCCACGGGACAGATCCCTCCCGTAACAACGCGCACACACACCCTGCTTTGCCCTGCAGGTGAGTGGTGAGCGTACAAGGACACTGTCTATACCTGAATCCTCAATCTTTTGCATGTGTTCCCTTGTAATAAGGGTATCTGCAGAGACAATTATCTCATCCGTATAGGGATCAATGACATCATCCAGGACAACCCTTCCAATGACTCGTTCCCCGATACTCTGAATGACCTCGCCTCCCTCGACAAGTGCACCCAGATTAATCCCGTCCATGGTACCGCAGTCTTCCTCTGTCACCACGACATCATGGGCAACATCAACGAGCCTTCGTGTCAAATATCCTGAATTCGCTGTCTTCAATGCGGTATCTGCCAGCCCCTTTCTGGCCCCATGCGTGGAGATAAAATACTCCAGGACATCAAGGCCTTCACGGAAATTAGACTCGATAGGCGTCTCAATGATCTCTCCGGACGGCTTGGCCATCAACCCCCTGATACCGGCAAGCTGACGGATCTGTGTCGCTGAACCCCTTGCCCCTGAATCCGCCATCATAAATACAGGATTAAAGGAAGGGCTCTCTTCTGTCCTGCCATCCGGATAGGTTATGGTGTCGGTCTTGATCCCATCCATCATGTCGGTGGCAATCCTGTCCGTTACCTTTGTCCAGATATCGACAATCTTGTTATATCGCTCTCCCTCGGTAATAAGCCCCTCATTGTACTGAGCGATGATCTGTTCCACCTCTGCCTTTGCCTCTTTGATAATCAGGGGCTTTGTATCGGGTATAACCATATCGTCTATACCGATGGAAATTCCGGATCTGGTTGCATAATAATACCCCAGGTCCTTTATTTTGTCCGCCAGAAGCACGGTCTTTTTGTCGCCTGCAGCGACAAAACATACATCCACCAGGTCTGCCAATGCCTTTTTGGTCATTGGCTTGTTTATGGTATCAAAGGGGATTTCGGATGGAACGATCTCGCTGAAAATCACCCTTCCAACTGTGGTCTCCACCAGTGAGCCGCCCATACGCACCTTGATCTTGGCCTGAATATCCACAACAGATGCATCCAGAGCGGCACGCACCTCTTCGGGACCAAAGAATATCATGCCCTCTCCCTTTGCCATGGGCCTGTCTCTTGTCAGGTAATAAATCCCGAGGACAATATCCTGTGAAGGCACGATAACGGGCTTGCCATGCGCCGGAGAAAGAATATTGTTGGTCGACATCATCAGCACCCTGGCCTCGACCTGAGACTCCACGCTCAAAGGGACATGTACCGCCATCTGGTCGCCATCAAAGTCCGCGTTAAATGCCGGACACACCAGGGGATGAAGCTGAAGGGCCTTACCCTCGATCAGTATTGGCTCAAATGCCTGCATACCCAGCCGGTGCAGGGTTGGAGCACGGTTCAACAGCACAGGATATTCCCGGACCACATCGGCGAGGCATTCCCATACCTCAGGCACCTCCTTCTCTACTAAACGCTTGGCGCTCTTGATAGTGCTGACATACCCTTTTTCCTCGAGCATGTGATAGATAAAGGGCTTAAAGAGCTCAACCGCCATCTTCTTCGGGAGCCCGCATTGATGAAGACGCAGATCAGGACCAGCGGTAATAACCGAGCGTCCGGAATAATCGACCCTCTTTCCAAGAAGATTCTGCCTGAAACGACCCTGCTTGCCCTTGAGCATATCAGAAAGGGATTTCAACGGCCGCCGGTTGGCACCGGTTATCACCCTGCCCCTTCTTCCATTATCAAAGAGTACATCAACTGCCTCCTGTAACATCCTTTTTTCATTGCGAAGGATAATATCAGGGGCATTGAGTTCCATGAGCCTCTTTAAACGGTTATTACGGTTTATCACCCTGCGGTAGAGATCATTGAGATCAGAGGTGGCAAACCTGCCGCCATCCAGCGGCACAAGGGGTCTGAGATCCGGTGGCAAAACAGGTATTATCTTGAGTATCATCCAGGAAGGATTCTGCCATGGCCTCAAAGAATCGATCTCATCATGGGTAAGACGCCTGGATTCAATAAGCCGGTTAATGACATTGTTGATCTTTGGAAGGATCTCCTTTTTTTCTTTGTAGGTTGGAGATGTTTCCCAAAGTTTTACGATCTTGCGGCACTCGGTCAGGATCTCCCCAAGGGCTCGCCGGAACTGTTCGTCCTTTTCGCGATGGAATCTCTCCTCCACATAAGCAATAAGGTCATGGGGATCGATCCCCTTAAAGAGATTGACCATACGGATGCGTCTGCTCAGCTTCTTTTTCTTTGCCTCGCTTCTGGTATTCTGTATCTCTTCCTTAAGACTGATGGAAAGAGAAAGGATATCCAGATCTCTGATGAGATCATCAATGGCCTCAGCGCCCATCTTGGCAGTAAAACTGCCGATCCCGTATTTGTCCACCAGGAGTCGGAACTTATCTTCACTGAGAAGTTCCCCTGCCCTCAGGGGGGCATCCTTGGGATCTGTAACCACATAGCTTTCAAAATACAGCACCCTCTCAAGCTCTTTGATCGATAGATCCAGCAATGACCCGATCTTACTGGGAAGGCTCTTTAAAAACCAGATATGGGCAACTGGCGTAGCCAGTGATATGTGCCCCATCCTCTCCCTCCTGACCCGGGAATCAATAACCTCCACACCGCATTTTTCACAGACAACCCCGCGGTGTTTCATACGCTTATATTTTCCGCAGAGACATTCATAACTCTTGATGGGTCCGAATATCCGCGCACAGAAAAGACCGTCTCGCTCGGGTTTAAAGGTTCGGTAATTGATCGTTTCAGGTTTTTTGACCTCTCCATAGGACCATGCCAGAATCTCTTCCGGTGATGCCATGGAAATCCTCACAGCCATATAGCCGGAAGGATCTTTGGGTTTCTCAAAATAACTATATAGATCTTCCAATGCTTCCCCCTTATCTTGTTCCTCTGCCTTCTATCAAGGTCATATCCAGACACAGGCTCTTTAATTCTCTCATGAGAACATTGAATGACTCAGGTATACCGGGTTCCAGTTCGTGCTGGCCCTTGACGATAGACTCATACATACGTGTACGTCCGGCAACATCGTCGCTCTTTACAGTCAGAAATTCCTGAAGGGAATGTGCGGCTCCATAGGCCTCCACGGCCCACACCTCCATCTCTCCAAGACGCTGACCACCGAACTGGGCCTTGCCACCGAGTGGCTGCTGTGTAACCAGGGAATACGGCCCGATCGATCTTGAATGGATCTTGTCATCCACGAGGTGATGGAGTTTGAGGATATACATCACACCGACAGTTACCTTCTGTTCAAAGGCCTCACCGGTCTTGCCGTCAAAAAGGGTTACCCTGCCCCTGTTCTCTGTGGTGGACAGGTCCAATACCTTATCAATATCTTCTTCTGTCGCAGAGTCAAACACAGGAACAGCTACCTTGAGGCCCTGCCTTGAAATCGTCCGGGCAATATCCAGAAGTTCATCAGACCCGGCGGCATCCAAAAAGGCATCAACCCTTTTTGATGAATACACGCCCTTGATCATTTTCCGAAGCTTATCCGCACTGGAACCCTCATCCATCATGGCCTGCAACTGATCGCTAAGTTCGTGAGCGGCCCACCCCAGGTGGGCCTCCAGTATCTGCCCGACATTCATCCTCGATGGCACACCCAGCGGATTCAAAACGATATCCACGGTCTTTCCGTTCTCGAAAAAGGGCATATCCTCCTCGGGGAGAATCCTCGATACAACACCCTTGTTACCGTGCCGACCGGCCATCTTGTCACCTACAGAAAGCTTACGCTTGATAGCGACATAGACCTTGACCATCTTATTAACACCAGGCAGCAAATCATCCCCGGCCTTAAGCCGTTCAATGCGGGAATCATACATATCGTTGATGATCGCCTTCTGGGAATCCAGATGTCCTATCACCTCATCCACATCCTGGCCAATCTCTTCTGCATCCTTGATACGAATATCCTTGAAATCATCAATGCTGAGATCATTCAGCATCGTTCTGTCCAGCTTTGTCCCTGTCTTTGCTATTACCTTGTCACCCAGATGAGAGAGCATCGGGGCACTGAGGATCTTGTCGATCAGCAGGGTCTCCAGCCTCTTACGGGCGGCAAGGATAACAATACGGATCTCATCCTTCTGGTCCTTACGATACTCCTGGATCTCCCTGTCCTCTATCACGAGAGATCTCTCATCCATATCAATACCCCTGCGGTTAAACACCCTGGCATCGATAACTGTACCTTCAATGCCGGGCTGCACCCTCAAAGACGTATCCTTGACCTCGCTGGCCTTTTCCCCGAATATCGCACGTAGGAGTTTTTCCTCAGGTGAGAGCTGGCTCTCGCCCTTTGGGGTAACCTTGCCAACCAAAATATCCCCTGCTTTAACCTCTGCTCCGATCCGGACTATACCGGAGTCGTCAAGGTTCCTCAATGCATCCTCACCTGCATTCGGGATATCCCTGGTGATCTCTTCAGTTCCGAGTTTCACATCCCTGGACATGACCTCGAACTCCTCTATATGCACAGACGTGTAATAATCTTGCCTTACAACTCGTTCGCTTATGAGGATTGCATCCTCGTAATTATAGCCCCCCCATGGCATAAAGGCCACTACCAGGTTGCGTCCGAGTGCAAGATCCCCTTTGTCCGTAGCAGGACCGTCCGCTATAATCTGTCCTTTTTTGACCCTCTGACTTTTTTTGACAATGGGTTTCTGGTTAAACGATGTATTCTGGTTGGCCCTTTTGAACTTGGTTAACCGGTAAATGTCGATCCCAAGATCATCCGAAGACAGGTCATCCCCCGCATCCGCCATGATAACGATACGCCGGCTGTCTACATCCCTTACCACACCATCGCGCTTTGCAACCACACACACGCCTGAATCTCTGGCAATAACGTTCTCCATGCCGGTTCCGACCACTGGAGAACGTGGAAACAAAAGGGGTACGGCCTGACGCTGCATGTTTGATCCCATCAATGCCCGGTTTGCATCATCATGTTCAAGAAAGGGTATCAGGTTGGCCGAAACACTGAATAGCTGGTTGGAGGCAACATCCATCATCGTCACCTGTTCCCTTGGGACAAGCCCGTATTCTCCGTTTTTCACCCTGACGCGGACAAGGTCAGAGATAATACGCATCTTCTCATCAACCGGTTCAGGTGCCTGGACAATGATCTCTTTGTCCTCTTCAAATGCGCTGAGATAACGGACATCCTGGGTTACCACCCCATCCCTGACACGATAATAAGGGGTCTCGATGAATCCGAATTCATTCACTCTTGCATAGGTACTCAGGGAAACAATAAGCCCGATGTTTGGTCCCTCCGGTGTTTCTATTGGACAAATCCGTCCATAATGGGATGAATTGACATCCCTCACCTCAAAGACCGCCCTTTCCCGGGTAAGACCACCGGGTCCCAGGGCGGAAAGCCGGCGTTTATGCGTTATGGCCGAAAGAGGATTAGTCTGATCCATAAACTGGCTGAGCTGACCTGACCCGAAAAACTCCCGGATAACCGCGGAAACAGGTTTAGGGTTGATCAAATTATTGGGCATCATGGTTTCAACATCCTGGAGACTCATCCGTTCTTTGATCGCCCGCTCCATGCGCACAAGCCCTATGCGGTACTGATTTCCAAGGAGTTCACCTATCGTACGGACCCTGCGGTTCGACATATGGTCAATATCATCCACATCCCTGTCCGGGACACCGTCCTTGAGTTCAAGGAGATATTTAAGGGTTAAAAATACATCCTCCTTCCTCAATACGGTAAGGTCCAGTGGGGCGTCGTTATTATCCACACCCAGTTTTGTATTGATCTTCATCCTGCCCACCCTTGAAAGATCGTAATAGGATGGATTGAAAAACATATTGTTGAAGAAATTGGATGCAATCTCCATGGTTGGAGGGTTTGAAGGCCTCAATCTCCGGTATATCTCAATGATAGCATCATCGGTTGTATCCACCTTATCCAGAGCGAGTGTCCTGGCAAGGGAAGAACTGTACTTGCCCTCATCTACAAGGATGGTCTTGATCTTATCGGTTCCAGAAGAGCGTA
>JAYEKR010000230.1:0-2090 GCA_034661115.1 Thermodesulfobacteriota bacterium
CAAAACAGGCGTGTTTTTTCAGAAAGATTTCCTTTTACTTTCCAAAAACTTGCCTGCTCGACTATTTGGCTCAAATTTTTAGGGGTTTGCTTTTTGTAAAAGGTGATTGTCGGACAGGCTCCTAGTACTCCAAGAAATCTTCCCCTGTCAGAATCATCACGGAAAATACTTTTCCTTTCATTCCCCCGACTTATAACATGATATAATGCACCAGGATATTCTATTCTCAGCGGTCTCCCCATAACTCAATCTTACACATCCTTGCCGCTTGTGTCAAATGTCAAGACCTGACACCTTTTGTGTGATATTTTTCAAACAAAGAATACAGGTTTATGCTATGATAACACCATGAAAGAAAATCATCTCCTGCAAAGCATGACCGATCTGATAAAAAGGACAAGCACCATCCTTGCACCGGATATGATGGATGCACTCATGCACGCGCAGCAGTCAGAGGCATCTGGTTCCATTGCGCGCCAGACCATGGATATCATCGTAAAAAGCGCACAACTCTCAGCAGCAATGGGGTCTCCTGTGTGCCAGGACACGGGCACGCTCTTGTGTATTATAGAGACAAAAACCGCATCCGGGCAGATCACTGAGGCCATAAAACAGGCCGCCAGAGACCTCACAGAAAAAGGCATCCTGCGGCAGAACTGTGTAAACCCTTTAACGCAGGAAAATACAGGGGATAATATCGGCGTATATGTCCCGCAGATCCACATTCACCCATCAGACGGGCCTGAACGTGTACACCTCATGCTCAAGGGAGGCGGTTCTGAGAATGTCGGCATCCAGTACAGCCTGCCGGACAATGACCTGGACGCAGGTCGGTCCATGACAGGGGTGAAGACCTGCCTTATGGACGCAGTGCACCAGGCCCAGGGCAAGGGTTGCGCCCCTGGAATCCTCGGTGTCTGCATAGGAGGAGACCGGGCCAGCGGATACCTTATTGCAAAACAGCAGCTCTTCAGGCGGCTGGATGATACCAACTCCGACCCACTGCTCAGCCAGATGGAAAATGAAATCACCCTCGATGCAAACTCTCTGGGTATCGGCCCAATGGGGCTCGGTGGCAAGACCACGCTCCTGGGCACAAAGATCGCTGCAGCAGGCCGACATCCTGCCTGCTTTTATGTAACCGTCAGCTATTCATGCTGGGCCACCAGGCGCTATTGTGTTGAACTTGACAAAAACGGGGAGATAAACAGATGGCTGTAAAAAACATCACGTCCCCCCTTGACATGGATACGATCAGAGACCTCGAGGTGGGGGACCAGGTGGCCATAAGCGGCCGGATCATCACGGCAAGGGACCAGGTCCACGCATACCTCACCACCGGAGGCAAAGCGCCTGTCGATCTCGAGGGTATCCCCATATACCACTGCGGCCCCTTGTGTATAAAGGAACACGACGCATGGCGCATCGTTGCGGCAGGGCCCACAACCTCCATGAGGGAGGAACCCTTTGAACCCGCGATCATCAGGGATTACCGCATAGGGGCTGTAATGGGCAAAGGAGGTATGGGGCAGAAGACACTTGATGCCATGCAGGAATACGGCTGTGTCTATCTGCATATCGTGGGGGGGGCAGCGGCCTTTATCGCCCAATCCATAAAGGAGATCAGGGATGTCTACCTGCTCGAATTCGGGCGGCCTGAGGCCATGTGGGACCTTGTTGTAAAGGACCTGCCTGCACTGGTGACCATGGATTCCCACGGAAAATCCCTGCATGCCAGGATCGAGAAACAGTCCAGGGGGCGTCTTTTACAACAAAAAAACAGTAGCCGGGGATAAAGCGATTCCCTGATTAAATGATTTATAATGGTTCACGGCTTGAATCTTGCGATTAAAAACCAGGGGAGCCAAATGCAAAACTAAAAGAAACCGTTATCCCCGCCAGTCTGCACGTCGCACGCAGACTGGCAAGGGTCCAGAAAATACCTGGAATACTGGATTCCCGCCTTCGCGGGAATGACAAGAGGAGAACAGAAATGACAAGATGTGGGTGGAAATGACAAGATGTAGGTGGAAATGACAAGATGTGGGTGGGAATGATAAGATGTAGGCGGGAATGTACAAGATGTAGGC
>JAYEKR010000231.1:0-10579 GCA_034661115.1 Thermodesulfobacteriota bacterium
CAGGAGACAGGAGAACGGAGACAGGAGACAGAAGAACCGGAGAACCGGAAAAGGCCTCACCGCAGAGACGCAGGGAACGCAGAGTTAACCCCCTATATAATATCCAAAGATAACCGTCACGCACGCCTGCCTGTGCATTGCAGACAGGCGGGAATGACAGTGGAGGTGTTCTACTTTTTTTAGATAAAGGTTGTTCCGGGGAACAGGCCTAGTGTTTTTTTTCAAAGGTGCGCATGAATTCTGCGAGCTTCTGCGCCCCTTCAATGGGCATGGCATTGTACATGGATGCCCTGATACCGCCGACTGAACGGTGACCCTTGAGTCCGAACATGCCCTGTTCGGATGCCTGGGCGATGAACTGTTTTTCAAGGTCCTCATCAGGCAGCCGCATGGTGATGTTCATCCTCGAACGGGATGCCTTTTCCACTGTGCCCCTGTAAAACGCAGAGCTGTCCAGTATATCGTATATGTACGCGGCCTTGGCCTTGTTGGTTTTTTCTATTGCCTGGACGCCACCCTGGTCCTCTATCCATTTGAGTACCTCGTGCACAACAAAGATGGATGTAACCGGGCAGGTATTGAACATGGAGTTTTTGTCTGCGTGGGTCTTGTAGTCGAGCATGGTAAGGGTGTTTTCCTGCGCCTTTTCCACCAGGTCATCTCGTATAATGACTGTGGTTACCCCGGATGGCCCCATGTTTTTCTGGGCGCCGGCATAGATGATGCCGAAAGCGGATACATCAATTGCCCTGGAGAGGATATCAGAGGACATGTCCGCGATAAGAGGGGTGGTGCGGGTATTTGGAAATTCCTGCCACTGGGTGCCATAGATCGTATTGTTCGAGGTGATATGACAGTATGCGGCATCCGGGGAGGTCTGTATCTGGGAGATATCCGGTATATATGTATATCCCCGGTCCTTTGATGAGGCCACAACATTGACATGGCCGATTTTTTTTGCCTCCTTGATGGCCTTTGTTGACCATGAGCCTGTATCGACATAATCCGCTGACCGGTCTTTTTTCAGCAGGTTAAGAGGAACCATGGCAAACTGAAGGCTTGCACCCCCCTGGAGGAAGAGCACCTTGTAACCATCAGGTATACCCATGGTTTTTTTCAATCGGTCAATGGTATTGTCGATCAAGGCGTCAAACTCCTTTGAGCGGTGGCTTATTTCCATGATGGACATACCTGTGCCTGCAAAATCCAGCATGGCCTCAGATGTGCTTTGAAGCACCGGCTCGGGCAAGACCGCGGGCCCGGCATTGAATATATAGATGTTTCTGGACATCTCAATCCCTCCTGTCTTTTTATTTTTTTCGATCATACAGGAATTCTTTTTTTAGTTCAATCTTTGATCCCGGTATCTCTGAATACAGGGGACTCGTTCATCGCCACTGTCAAAAAGATGCTCAGAGAGACAAGTACGATCAGGACCACCATGAAGGGCATCATGGAGCTTGTCTCTGTACGGAACATATCCAGGCCATAGATAAATATAATGCCGGAGATTTGTCCTGAGAGCATGAGAAGGCCCTGGGATGTTGCCTCAGGCGCCGGATAGCTGATTTCAGCACTGTACTGGTAGGCAATGGGGGCGGAGCTCATAAAGAAGAAGCCAAGGACAAAGGAAGAGACAAGCAGCATGGTATAGCCGGTTGCAAAGGTCAGTCCGATAAGGCCTGGCAGGGAACCAGCTATACATATGACAAGGAGAATTTTTCTTTTTTTCAGCCGGTCGGAGAGCACAGGCATGATAATGGCCCCGAGTATGCCCCCAACCATCATAATGGCGCCCACGTTTCCTGCCTGTACTGAGCCAAATCCCCTTGGCGCAAGGATCTGTTCGATCCAGGTAGTGACCGCATTGAACATGCCCAGGCCTATGAATAAAAGGAGCAAAAGAAGGATCATGTCCCTTTGATGAAAGATATGGCGGAGACCATCAAAGACCAGTACACGTTCATTATCCTCCTTTGCCGGGGGTGTAGGCGGCCGGTCTTTGACAAAAATCAGGTATAGAATCGAAAGCACCAGGCTTGATATCCCAAAGATATTGAGCATGCCGGGTATGCCATATTTGCTGGAAAGAAGGGGGACAGTGGCCATGGCAACGATAATACCCATGAATTGAGCGAGTACGGCAATCCCTCCTGCAGTAGCCCTTTCTCTTAAAGGAAACCATCGGGCCGCCATTGCCGTGATCGCATTGAGTATAAAGGGTTGAGCCACGGCAATGCCTATGGTGGAGACAAGCACCCATTGATAACTTTCTCCAAAGACCCCGCGGGTAAACCCGAATATACCGGTCAGGGCCACCCCGAATCCCACACCTTTGCGTATCCCGTAGTTGTCTATTATCCATGAGGCAGGGATGGATACAAAGAGATAAACGACCATGAAACTCATGGCAAGAAACCCTATCTGCATTGCAGACACCCCGTAGAACTTGACGGCATCACTGGTGATGGGGGCAAAGGTGATCCATAACATCTGCATAACCCCCTGCATCAACGAAAAAAACAAAAGCACCACCCACCTGTATCCGTAAACCGTGAAACCTTCATTTTCCATTGTTTTCTCCTCCATGTATAACATGATCCATAAATAGCATGGCCATAAATAGCATGATCCATATATCATATCCATGTCGTTGTTGCGAGAAAATAAAAATAACGGAGACAGGAGACCGGAGAACGGAGACCGGAGAACGGAAAAGGCCTCACCGCAGAGACGCAGAGGACGCAGAGTTAACCCCCTATATAATATTACAAAGCTCTCTGTCACCCCCGCCTGCCTGCAGCAGGCAGGCGGGAATGGCCGAAGGGAAGCTCAAAACACGATCTTGATGACACGGTTGACATCGGCAATGACAGGGGATATAAAATGAATGGTCATTCATGTTGGCTTTTGTGTTAAGGGTTTGATCCCAATATTTTAAGGAGGCGATTATGGATTTTTCTTTGAGTGAAGAGCATAAGATGGTTCAGGAGATGGCGCAGAGGTTTGCCGACAATGAGCTCAAGCCCATTGCCGGACAGGTGGATCAGGAACACCGGCATTCGGATGAGGTCATCCGGAAGATGGGTGAAAACGGGTTCATGGGCGTTGCCTTTCCAGAGGAATATGGCGGAGCGGGCATGGATTACCTTGCATATGCCCTGATCCTTGCCGAGATATCCAGGGGATGCGCCAGTCATGGAGTGATCATGTCTGTAAATAACTCCCTGTATGGCTTCCCGGTATTCAAGTTCGGGTCGGAGGAGCAGAAAAAAAAGTTTCTCACACCTGTGGCATCGGGACAGGCGCATGGATGTTACGGCCTTACCGAGGCCAATGCCGGTTCCGATCCTGCGGGTATGAAATGCACGGCAGTCAGGGACGGGGATTCATGGATCATCAATGGTGAAAAAAAATTCATAACCAGTGGAAACATTGCCAAGTATGCGGTCATTGCCGCGATTACAGACAAGGAAAAGGGCTATAAGGGTATCGGCCAGTTTGTAATAGACCTGGAAGAAACCCCGGGTTTTTCCGTGGGAAAGGTGGAGGACAAACTCGGCATACGGGGTTCAGGAACCGCGGAACTGGTCTTCCAGGATGCGCGTATACCCGGGGATGCTATCCTTGGTGATCCGAGCGCCGGGTTCAAACAGATGCTGACCGGGCTTGATTCCGGGCGCATAGGCATTGCATCCCAGGCCCTTGGTATTGCAAAGGCCAGCCTGGAGGAGGCGGTCAAGTACTCCAAGGAAAGGGTGCAGTTTGGAAAGTCTATTGACAGTTTCCAGGTCACCCAGTTCAAGTTTGCCGACATGGCGACACGGATAGATGCATCTGAACTGCTCATCAATAAGGCTGCGTGGCTGGAGAGCAATGGTCTTCCCTTTGAAAAAGAGGCGGCCCAGGCCAAGATGTTTGCCTCTGACACAGCCATGTATGTAACCGTCGAGGGTGTCCAGATCCTGGGCGGATACGGCTATGTCACGGAATATCCCATGGAGCGCCTGATGCGCGATGCCAAGATTACCCAGATTTATGAAGGAACAAACGAGATCATGCGTGTTGTGATCGCCCGGAAGGTCATGGGAAAGAGATAGACAGCAGGGGCAGGGCTTGTCCCTGCCTTTTAATGTGCCTGTGCCCAGTTTTCGCCGATCCCGATATCGACCTTCAGGGGAACCCTCAGGCTGGTGACTGTTTCCATCTCGTTTTTGACCAGGGCCTCAAGGGTTTCCACCTCTGCTGTCGGTACCTCGAAAAGGAGTTCATCGTGGACCTGGATGATCATGCGTGCCTTCATTGCCTCTATTTTCCGGTCTATCTGTATCATGGCCAGTTTTATGATGTCCGCTGCGCTGCCCTGGATGGGGGTGTTGACGGCTATGCGTTTTGCCGCCTGTCCTTCATTGAAGTTTTGTGAGTTTATGCCCTTAATCCCCCTTCTGCGGCCCATCATGGTGGATACATAGCCGTTTTGGGATGCCCTGGCCGTGACATCCTCCATGTACTGTTTTACCCCGGGGTATCGAGCAAGGTAGTTTTCTATATACGCCTTTGCCGTTTTTTGTCCTATCCCCAGTTCCTTGGAGAGCCTGTGCGGGCCCATCCCGTACATGATCCCGAAATTGATTATTTTGGCCGCCCTCCTTTGTCCCTGGTCTACCTCATCAAGGGCTATACCGAAGATCTCTGATGCAGTGCCTGCATGGATATCCATGTCCTGTTCAAACGCATCGACAAGGGCGGGGTCGCCGGTTATGTGCGCAAGGACCCTCAGCTCGATCTGGGAGTAATCCGCGCTCAGGATACAATATCCGCTGCTTGCCAGAAAGGCCTCGCGGATGCGCCGGCCCTCGATTGTCCTCACCGGGATATTCTGGAGATTCGGGTCTGAGGATGAGATGCGTCCGGTGGCGGTAGCCGCCTGGTTGAAATGCGAATGTATCCTCTTTGTCCATGGATCGATCATCCTTGGAAGGGCGTCCACATAGGTGTTCTTGAGCTTGGAGATGGACCGGTATTCAATGATTGCCCCGGGCAGCTCATGGTCTTTTGCAAGGGTCTCCAGGACAGAGTTGTCAGTGGAATAACCGGTCCGTGTCTTTTTTATTACAGGCAGGCCCACCTCGTCAAAGAGTATAATGCCGAGCTGTTTCGGGGAATGGATATTAAATGAGCGGCCGGATAGATGATATATCTTTTCCTCCAGCACTGTGAGCTTTTCTCCCATTTCTGCGGACATCCCGGAGAGGATACTGGTGTCAATGCCCACGCCGGCCACTTCCATGGAGGCAAGTACCCCCATGAGTGGTATCTCTATGTCTGAATAGACATTTGTCACCTGCGCGGCTTCCATTCGTTCTGCCATCTGTTTTTTCAGTGGTTTGAGTATCTGAGCATGTGCAGCAAGGAATGCCCCCCTTTTCTCTTTTTCGATGGTATCTGGATCCACTGCCTTGCGGCCCGAACCCAGCAGGTCTTTCAGGGTCTCAAGGTCCAGGCCGAGGTGACGTTTTGCAAGGGTCTCCAGCTGGGTATTCCCATTCGCCGCATCTATGCAGTATGCAGCAAGCATGGTGTCAAAGATGCCAGAGGTGTCGGGAATCAGGCAATCAGGGCGGCTGGCTGCGGCCCGACTGTCTTTTTTCAGGCGTGACACAATGGCCTGTTTGGCATCATGCATGATGATCGGTGGCCTTGTGCCCGTGATACCCGGGTTTTCATCCGGATCCAGGCATACCGAGTTCTGATGTCCATTATTTATTGCATATCCCAGGCCCGGGACAAGGTATATCCCTGCCCCTGCTGTGATATCCGGGTTGCATGTATAGGTGATTTTTTCAATGACCAAACCATGGCCCCGGGGAGTGTCTGTTGAAAAGGTCTTTGCCAGGGCAAAAAACTCCATTTCCTCGAAGATCCTGGCAAGGGTCTTGTCATCTTTTGGCTTCAGGCGAAAGTCATCCAGGCCCACCCCTGTTGCCGTGTCTTTGTCAAGCCGTACCAGTTCATAGCTCAGGAGCGCATCATTGATATTATCATCAATCGCCTTTTTTTGTCTGGCTGAGGTGATTTTGTCTCTGTGTTGAATGATATTGTCCAAATGCCCCATCTGCGTGATAAGTTGGACAGCGCCCTTTTGCCCGACTCCGGCCACACCGGGCACATTGTCTGACTTGTCTCCCATCAAGGCCAAAAGGTCTGCGATATATTCCGGGGCAACGCCGTATTTAGCCTTTACTTCTGCAGGATCGTATACCCTGTCCTTGAGCGTGTCCCATACCCTTACCCTGTCTCCTACAAGCTGCATCAGGTCTTTGTCCCCGGATATGATGACAATCTCCATTCGGGTTGAAAAGCCCCTGGCAAGGGTGGCGATAAGGTCGTCCGCCTCCATGCCCTGTTTTGCCAGGCATGGGATGCCCAGGGCATCAATGGTTCTTTGTATATGGGGGATCTGTGTCTGGAGATCTTCGGGCATTTTCTGCCGGTTCGCCTTGTATGCCTCGTACCGCTCGTGGCGGTGCGTGGGGCCTTTTGTATCCTGTACAAAACAGATATATTCCGGCGCAGCATCGTTCAGGAGTTTCAGCAGCATCCGGGTGATGATGTAGAGGGCATTTGTGGGCATGCCGCTGGAGGTGGAGAGATTGCGCATGGCATAAAATGCCCGGTAGATATACGAGCTTCCGTCAATGAGGTAGATTTTTTTCATTGGCAACCTTTTTCAATGAACCCTGTCTTCAATACAGGAGTCCTTTCTTTCCCGTATTTTTCCATGTTGCGTAATCCCGGATGATCGCTGCGTGGTCAAAGACCATATTGTCTGGCAGGGCTGTGACATCAAAGACCTTTGCTTGCTTTGCATCATCCCCTGCGCGCAGCACACCTGTACCCGTGGCCGTGAATACCGTGGTTATGGTATGGGATCTCGGGTCCCTCGATGGGTCGGAATAGCAGTGAAACTGCTGCAGGCCTTTCAGGTCTAGCCCGGTTTCCTCTTTTGCCTCCCTGGTTGCTGCTGTTTCAAGGGTCTCGCCGTAATCGACAAAACCGCCTGGAAGGGCCCATCCATGAGGGGTGTTCCTGCGATAGACAAGGACGATCCCATGTCTGTCCCGGCCATCTCTGTCCTGGCCAAAGATGTACTCTATGATCATATCCACTGTGGGCACGGGGTTGTGATAAAGGTATATTTCGTGACCGCACTCAGGGCACAGGATAATACGTTTTACGGACATCAATGCCCCTTTATGGCGATGGAAAGCTCGAATCCGTTGGATCCATCCATGAATATCTCTGTCTCATTACCCTGTTGAGTGATGCCGCTGCAGGCCTCCAGGATGTTCTCGCGTATTTCGTCTTCAAGAAGGAGTTGAGGGCAGGCAAGGTGTATCATACCCTGATCGTCAAGCCCGATGTGGATATCCCGGCCCTTTTCGGTCTTTTCGATAATAAGGTCAATAGTCCCTGTTACGGCCAGGGAAAGGGCATTATAGTCTGATTTGACATAACACGATCTGCTCTCCTCAAACCCCTTGTGAATCTTTGACTCATGTTTAAAGGCCATGTTCGCCATGAGAAAGTTTGTCTCCATGGACAGGTATTCCTTGAGTTCTATGGCGGTGTTTTCCTCGGTTGCCATCTGGACCTTGTAGCTCAGGGCCTTCAGGATGCTGTCTATACGGTCCGCACCCTCTTCAATGGAGATAAGGTCCTTGGTGTTTTTTTCCATGACCTTGAGCAGGGCATCATCAGGGGAAACTTCATGGCCATCGATGCGGGCCTTTTGACTGCCGTCTGCATATTTCGTAAGGCCATCGTTTCGTACCTGGAGGAGTTGAGACCTTCCCATGATCCACATGAGGGGGGTGTTGATATTGTGTATAACCCCGCTCAAAAGGCTTCCCGCATACATGAGCACCCTTTGTTTCATTCATCTGTCTCCATAAAACCGCAATATGCCAGATAGGTGGAGTAGATATCCGCCTTGGATGCCAGTTCAAAGGGTGCGTGCATACTGAGTACGGATGTGCCCATGTCCACGATATCCATGCCGTATTCCGCCAGGTATTTGGCAACGGTTCCGCCGCCGCCCTCATCGACCTTTCCCAGCTCTCCTGTCTGCCATGGGATATTCCCCTTGTTCAGCATGGCCCGTATCCATCCCATGTATTCCGCATGCGCCTCATTGGCCCCGCTCTTGCCTCTGGATCCGGTAAACTTGGTGACACATACACCGTAGCCCATCCGGGCGGCATTGGTCTTTTCATGCACCTCCGGGTATTCCGGGTCCAGTGCCCCGTTGACATCACCGGATATGGCCCTGCTCTTGTACAGGACCCTCGATGGAATAATGGTCTCCTTGAAACGCTCAGAAAGCTCCCATAGGATTTCTTCAATGAACATGCTTTTTGCCCCTGTGTTTCCGTCGCTGCCTATCTCTTCCTTGTCAACAAGGAGGGCAATGCTTGTCAGCGGAGGTTCTTTTGCATCCAAAAGTGCCTTTATGGCAGCCCAGGCGCAGACCCTGTCGTCATGGCCGTACGCGCCTATCATGGAGCGATCAAGCCCCACCTCCCTGGCCGGGCCGGCCGGGACAATCTCCAGGTCAGCAGACACGAAATCCTCTTCTTCCAGAGAGTATTTTTCCTTGATGAGCCCCAGGATATATGCCTTGACCCTGTCTTCGGTTACCTTCAGGTCTGGTCTTGACCCAAAGATGACATTGAGCTTTTCCCCTGGAAAGGCCTCCGAGACCTTTTTTGTGGACTGGACCTTGCCCGCAAGGTGCGGCAAAAGGTCTTCAATCACGAGGCAGGGCTCCTTCTCATCCTCGCCCAGGTCAATCTCGCAGCAGGACAGGTCATTTTTTATCACCACCCCGTGCAGTGCCAGGGGCCGCGCAAGCCATTGGTATTTCTTTATCCCGCCGTAATAATGGGTCCTGAGCATCACGAGACCGGAGTCCTCATAGAGAGGATTGGCCTTGAGGTCAAGCCTGGGGCTGTCCAGGTGGGAGATGATCAGGCGGACGCCTGCTGAAAGCGGCATGGTTCCCCTGCGGCACAGGGCAATGGCCTTGCCCCTGTTCTCAATCACCTCCAGGTCTGACCTGGCTTTGATCCCTTGCCTGATATATGATACGGCTTGCCTTTCGGTCTTTACCTTTGAGAGAAACTCCATATATTTTTTGCAGTATGCATCGATCTTTTTGTCTTTACCCTTGAGGATCTCCCAGGCGCACCCTGTATAGGGGGTGAGCTTTTCAGGCTTTTTCGGCATCTTTTTCCTCCCCGGATACTATCTCTTCTGAATACACTTCCATCAATGAACGCACCTCGATGCCTGCATCCTTGAGTGCCTTTTTGATCTGCGCCTTTTTTGCGTCTGTCACCTTGAGCATAAAACTCTGATTCTTCATTAAAACCTCCCTGGTATGATGTGGTCGCAATATTCACACCTGTTTTTGCGCATGTGCATATCACGGACCCGAAACCCCTGTCTCTTGATAATGGGCCTTGAACAATTCGGGCAATAGGTGTCTTCACCCCCATGGCCTGTGACATTACCAATATACACGAAATGGAGCCCCTCGTCCAAGCCTGTTTCGCGTGCCTTTTCCAGTGACCCGGTCGGGGTAGGTCCTGCCTTGTCATATCGGTACATGGGTCGATACTGGCTGATATGCCAGGGGATATCCGGATCAATGGAGTGGATAAACGCGGCGATTTGCCTCAACTCTTCATCTGAGTCGTTTTCCCCGGGTATGATAAGGGTGGTGATCTCCGTGAATATGCCTGATGCGTGATACGCCCTTATGGCGTCGAGTACCGGGGAGAGCCGGGCATGGCAGAGGTCTCTATAAAACCGGTCTGAAAAGGCCTTGAGGTCGCAATTTATGGCATCTATAAGCCCTTTGAGACTGCCTGTAATCACATCAGTGGAGATGAAACCATTCGATACCATCACGTTTAAAAGACCGGCCTCTTTTGCCAGCACTGCAATATCCAGGAGATACTCCATGAATATGGTGGGCTCTGTATAGGTATATGCGATGCTGGAACACCCGGCAGCAACAGCCATTGAGACCACCTTTTCAGGTGGCAGGTCCTGCCCGATAATCCCGCCGGTATCCCTGGGGTACTGGGATATATCGCTATTCTGGCAGAATGCACATCGCATATTGCAGCCTACAGTGGCAATGGAGAAGGCCTTTGAACCGGGAAGTACATGGAAAAGGGGCTTTTTTTCTATGGGGTCACAGCCCGAGGCAACCGCCTTTGACCATACAAGGCTCATCAGGGTGCCGTTAATATTTTTGCGTACCCCGCACACGCCTGTCTCGCCCTCTGCAAGAATGCATCGAAAAGGGCACAGGGTGCAGCGCACCCTGTTGTCTTCAAGGGTCTCATAAAACCTCGCCTGTTTCATCTTTATCCCCCTGTCCCGATGTTCAAAGCAGCCTATTCCAGCGAATCCCTGTACCTTGCCCCCTTGTCAGCGGAAAGGCTCATCTGGGAATAGCGTTTGAGCACGCCGGAGACTTCTTTTTCAGGGGCCTTCCACTCTGCCT
>JAYEKR010000232.1:0-10516 GCA_034661115.1 Thermodesulfobacteriota bacterium
GAAAACTCAGCAGAAGAAACGTTTTATCTGAGTTAAGAGCAATAGAATACAAAGCAATAGTTGAAAAACTCGGGCCAAAATTGAATGCGTTCGTCAACAGTACAAAAGCATAAAGGCCAAACTTCCACGTTCCACGTTCAACGTTCCGTGAATGGTTACGACAAAAGATCTACCAAATACCGGGCTTTGATGTGGCAGGAGGTTTTGTTTGATTTTGTATGGAAGGTGTTTTATATGTCCATATCTATGGAAAGAGATGAATTTGAGAAGGCATTGATGGATTTTGAGATGAAGGTCAGAAAACGCCTTCCCTCAATGATCAATATATCTCTGGGCGGTCAAGGCGGTCGTGAACAGGAGATATCCTTTAAATATTTTCTCGAGACCCTTGAAAGACAGAGAAAATTGCTTATGCGGGAACAGAGCAAAGGGGTAAGGTCCTCTCAGCGTATGCGATTTCTCAATACCTGCTATAATATGGATTCTCAGCTCAAGTCCATGAACAACAGGGATGTCCATCAAAGACATCTCAAATTGAGGCATCACCGCTTGAATGTACCGGTTGTATATGACGTAGGTGAGGGCCCTGAACAGGGAAGGCTCCTTAATATGACCGATGACGGGGTGCTCCTGTCCACACGTGAACAGATGCACATCGATCAGGAGCTCCATTTAAGCGTGTCAGGGGAGAGAGGCAAGGCAAAGACACTCTGGTCCATGTCAACCCAGGAGGGTCAGGTAGAGACAGAGCTCCGGCTTGTGGATGCATCCCCTGACCTCATGGATAAACTCAAGAAAAAGGTAGATAATTCATCCACAGAATCCTGATATAGAAAACAGGGTTTATTATAAAAGGCTTATGCCTGAATTTCTTGTCCGGGTTTTACCCGGTTTATTGAGCTGTTAACTATATGGTCTTTACAGGGGTGATATCATGGGCTTTGACGTACTGAAAAAGACAATGGGCATAGAACGGAAGATCAATGATTTTCTGGATCAGGTCAGCGAGGCGGGCATGCTTTTTGGCGAGGGAGTCGAATTTTATCTCAATGGACGCATGGATGTGTTTGCCCAGAAGCTCGATGCGATCTCTGAGAAGGAACACCAGGGTGATATCCTCAGAAAAACGATTGACCATGAACTCTACACCCGTACCCTTATCCCGGAATCAAGGGGGGATGTGCTGAGGCTTATGGAGGATATGGATTCACTTCTTGACCGTTTTAAGGGGGCGATGTGGCGTTTCGAGATTGAACGGGTCGATATATGCGCGGATCTGCATGATGATTTTCTGGGCCTTGTGTCGTGCGTATGCAAATCAGTAGAGGCCATGATTTCCTCGTCCAGGGCGTTTTTTAATGATATCGAGGCGGTGTCCGACCACATGCACAAGGTTTCTTTCTGGGAGACCGAGTCGGACAAGGCATCTACCCGGCTTCAGAGGGCTATATTCAGCAAAAAGGACATTGAACTCAGTCATCGGCTGCAGTTGAGAGATTTTGCCGTACATATTGATCGGATAGCGGACAGGGCCGAGGATGCAGCGGACAATCTGGGTATCTATGTGATAAAACGATCACTTTAGGACCGTTATGACGGTATTTTTTCTCATGAGCGGGGTTTTTCTGGGGTGGTCCCTGGGTGCCAATGATGCGGCAAACGTGTTTGGGACCGCAGTGGGGACACGGATGCTCCGGTTCAGGGTCGCTGCCGTCTATTGCAGCATTTTTATTATTTTGGGGGCAATGGTATCAGGCGGTGGTGCCGCACATACCCTCGGCAAGCTTGGTGCAATAAACGCCATTGGCGGGGCCTTTGTCGTGGCCATGTCCGCCGGTATAAGCGTTTATCTCATGACCCTTTTGCATAATCCGGTATCCACCTCCCAGGCCATTGTGGGCGCCATCATCGGATGGAACCTGTTTTCTGGAAACCCAACAGACTATACCTCCCTGACAAGGATTGTAATCACCTGGGTGGCCTGCCCGATCCTCTCCGGTATTATTGCCGTGATTCTCTATGTATTCATTACCTTTATGATCCGACATACCCGGATCAATATGTTCCAGCAGGATTCCCTGACGCGCTCCGGCCTGATTCTGGCAGGCATATTCGGGTCATATGCCCTGGGTGCCAACAATATTGCCAATGTTATGGGTGTATTCATCCCGGTGGCCCCTTTCCCGGATGTCATGCTCTTTGGCTGTATACGGTTTTCTTCCACCCAGCAGCTGTTTTTTGTCGGTGGCATTGCAATAGCCGCAGGTGTGATCACCTATTCAAGGCGTGTTATGATGACTGTGGGCCGGGGGATCTTTGAACTTACACCGGTTGCGGCCTTTGTGGTGGTCACGGCCCAGGGCCTTGTGCTGTTTATATTTGCCTCGCAGCGGCTCAGTGATCTTCTTGTCAGCCATGGCCTGCCTGCGATTCCCCTGGTACCTGTGTCCAGCTCTCAGGCCATTGTGGGTGCGGTTATGGGTATCGCATTTCTAAAGGGGATAAGGGCAATTCAGTGGAAGACCATAGGCAGGATTGCAGCAGGGTGGGCCGTAACGCCGCTCATAGCCGCAGTAATCTGTTTTGTCTCTCTGTTTTTCATGCAGAATGTCTTTGAGGTGCAGACATACAAACCAGTGGCCTGTATCCAGGACACCCAGGGTTCCGGTGTCCATGGTTCTGATGTCCAGGGTTCCGGTGTCCATAGTTCTGAGGTCCATGGTTCTGAGGTCCACTGTTCTGAGGTCCAGGGTTTTAATGATCAGGGCCTTGATTCATGTGCAGGGCGGGATTGACACTGTTTTTCCCGGGTAGTATGCATTGTGCCCATGAAGTTTTCCATCATTACCCTGGGGTGCAAGGTCAACCAGTATGACAGTCAGCGTATAAGGGAGGCCCTGTGTGCTCAAGGGCATACTGAGATTGATGCCGGCATGAAAGAGGGCGCACCCGGGATGATTATCATCAATACATGTACGGTTACGCACCGGTCCGATGCCCAGGGCAGAAGGCTCATGCGCAGGGCCCTTGAGACTGGTGCCAGGGTGATCGTGACCGGTTGCCAGGCCGTTGTCTACAAGGATGATATACGAGCGGTTTCTCCCAGGCTGGAGATCGTCGAGCCCGGGGAAATCCAGGGATACCTGGGTATCCGGCTGCTCGACGGGATAGGTTCTTTCCATGGACACTCCAGGGCCTTTGTGAAGATACAGCAGGGGTGTGATAATTATTGTTCATATTGCATTATCCCCTTCACAAGAGGCAGGCCAGTGAGCCGGGATCCAGGTGAGATCATGGATGAGATCAATCTCCTTTACACTAACGGGTATAATGAAATTGTGCTCACAGGGATCAATATCGGGCTTTATGAGGGGGGGCTGGCCTCTTTGATTGAACAAATACTCGAAGACACGGATATACCCAGGATACGTATAAGTTCCATGGAGCCATGGACCCTTGAGGACAGGGTCATAGGCCTGGTTGCAGACAATGAGCGTGTGTGCATGCATCTCCACCTGTCTCTGCAGAGCGGGTGTGACCGGATCTTAAAGGCCATGAAAAGACCATATGATACATCGTGTTATAAAAAACTTGTCCACAGGATAAGGTCTGCATCAAAAGACATTGCCATTGGAACGGATATCATCGCCGGTTTTCCGGGTGAGGATGATGAGGCTTTTGATGCCCAGATGGGGTTTCTTGAGGACCTGGATTTTAGCTATATGCATGTGTTCTGGTTTTCACAAAGGAGGTTTACCGCGGCGGCCACCATGGGGCCCCAGGTGGCAGCAAGGACAAAAAAGACCAGATCAGGGCAGCTCAGGGCCCTGTCTGCAGAAAAGAGAAAGGGGTTTGTTTTATCCCAGGTCGGGCTCGAACATGATCTCATCGTTACAGGTGGGCAGGGGACGACCTTTCACGGGCTTACATCGAATTATATTGATGTCTTTTTTGATGGCAATCCTGCTGAAGGCGCCATGGTACGGGTAAAAATGGATTTTTTCAGGGATGGAAAGGCGCAGGGGACGGCCTGTGGATAGGGCGGCTATGTCAGGGAGCACACTGGCCATGTGTCTGTCCGGCTGTTTCAGTCATGGTGGGTCGTATGGATATTGAATGTAAAGGGGTTTCCTTCCGGTATGAGATGCAGGGGGATGGCTGGGCACTCAGGGATATAGATCTGAGGATCTCCCAGGGGGAGAGGCTTGCCATCGTAGGTCCGGCCGGTTCCGGCAAGACCACACTTATCGAGTTGATGGACGCCCTGATCTCTCCGGTTGAAGGGGAGGTGTTCTTTGATTCCCAGGCCATGGACATGCTTTCAAAGAATCGGGAACTGGCCCGGATGCGCCGGCGCATAGGAGTGCTGTTCCAGTTTCCAGAGCACCAATTTTTTCAGGAAACCGCCTATGATGAGCTTTGTTTTGCATTGAGAAACCTTTTCTCACCCTCTGAGGCGTATATCGAGGAAAAGGCGCGGCAGGTCCTTGGTCCATTGAATATGGATGTGGATATGCTTAAGAATGTTTCCCCCTTTGACCTGAGTTCAGGCGAAAAAAGGAGGCTTGCCCTTGCCTCATGCCTCATGACCGCACCTGAGATAATGATACTGGATGAACCGACCGCGGGCATGGATGCATCGGGCAGAAAAGAACTTTTGCGTATCATTGCCGCTTTAAAGGAAACCACGGTTGTTGTGGTGACACATAACCTGGAAGACTTTCTCTGCATTGTTCAAAGGGTGATATGCCTTTCAGAAGGCAGGAAGGTAATTGATGTGGGCAGGGATGACCTTGTATCAATGGTCGAACGGATGGATGAGATGGGCATTGAGATGCCCCTGGAGATAAGGGTTCAGCGCTGGCTTGAAGATTCAGGGATGAAGCCTGATCGTTTTTATGCCGACATGGATGATCTCCTCATGTACCTGGATAATGGGTTTTAAAGATTGAATCTGGAACGCAGGAGAGATGAAACGAGTAGTTACCATTTGCGATACAAAAGCATGAAGGTTGATTTCCCAATGTCAAGTTTTCAGTTGAACCAGTTGCAAGATTAAGAAAACTGTCACCCCCGCGAAGGCGGGGGTCCAGACTGTCTGGAAGACTGGATTCCCGCCCGCCTGTCTGCGTGCGGCGTACAGGCAGGCGGGAATGACAATCCGAGAGTTCTGCATTTGGCTCAATTTCCGATTTAATTTTAACGTTTCGTGAACAGTTACCTTTTGTGTCTATGCATGGGGTTTGTGCTGCTTGACACATCAAAGAAAAGATTGATAGGTTCAAGGGAATAATTGGAGGTAGGAATGAAGGATATATTGGATTTTGACAAACAGGGGGGCCTTGTCCCTGCAATCGCACAGGATTATCTTACAGGTGAGGTGCTGATGCTGGGATATATGAACAAGGAGGCCTTTGAGGAAACGCTTCAAACCCGAAGGGCATGCTATTTCAGCCGGTCAAGAAGCAAATTGTGGAGAAAGGGCGAGGAGTCAGGGAATGTTCAGAACGTCAAAGAAGTACGTATTGACTGCGACACGGATACCGTGCTTCTCAGGATCGAACAGATAGGTGATGCTGCATGCCATTTGGGGTTTCGTTCATGTTTTTCATGGAAGGTAGAGGGAAATGAGGTGATTGAGGACGGGGTAAAGGTCTTTGACCCTAAGGAGGTGTATGGATCATGAGTCTTATACGTCTTGCCATACCAAAGGGAAGCCTGCAGTCGTCCACCATTGAGCTTTTCAGGGATGCGGGCTGGAAGATTAGCACCTCATCAAGGAGTTATTTCCCATCCATAGATGATCCGGACATAGACTGCGCTTTGGTAAGGGCACAGGAAATACCCCGGTATGTGGAGTCCGGGCTCTTTGATCTGGCCCTGACCGGGAAGGACTGGATACTGGAAAACGAATCAAGGGTCGTAGAGGTCGCAGACCTTGTATATTCAAAGGCAACGGCCAAAAAGGCCAAGTGGGTACTGGCAGTTGCAAAGGATTCACCCATCAAAGAGATCAAGGACCTTGAAGGCAAGAAGATTGCTACTGAGCTGGTAAATTTCACCAGGCAATATTTTTCACAGCGCAATATCCATGTGGATGTGGAATTTTCATGGGGTGCGACAGAGGCAAAGGTGGTGGACGGGCTTGTGGATGCCATTGTTGAGGTCACGGAGACCGGTTCAACCATCCGGGCGCACAACCTCAGGATCATACACGAGCTTCTTGAGACAAATACAAAGCTTATTGCAAATCCTGATGCATGGAAGGATTATAAGAAAAAGGCCAAGATAGAACAGCTTTCCATGATGCTGAAATCCGCGCTCCATGCATCAGAGATGACCGGGTTAAAGATGAATGCACCCAAGGATGGGCTTGAAAAGGTTATAGCGATGCTGCCTTCCATTACCTCCCCTACGGTCTCTTCTCTGCATGATGCGCAGTGGTTTTCCATCGAGACCATCATCCCGGAAGCTCAGTCCAGGGATCTTATCCCTAAACTGCTTCGGTCAGGGGCCACAGGGATTATAGAATACCCGTTGAAAAAGGTTGTCTCATAATGATTATTATAAAAAACAAAGATGAAATAGCGCGGCTCAGAGAGGCAAACCGTATCATTGCCGAACTCTTTGAACATATAAGGACCATGATACAGCCCGGCATAACCACCATGGAGCTCGACCAGGAGGCCGAGCTGTTCATACGTGCGCGTAATGCCAGGCCTGCCTTCAAGGGATACCAGGGTTTCCCGGGGACCCTGTGCACCTCGATAAACGAGGAGGTGGTTCACGGGATACCGGGCTCAAGAAAATTGAAGAATGGCGATATTATCGGTCTGGATGTCGGGGCCATCAGGGATGGGTTCTGCTCCGATGCATGCAGGACCTTTGCCGTTGGAAAGATATCAAAGCAGGCAGAAAAGCTTATGGATGTTACGAGAAAGAGTCGGGATGCAGGTATTGCGCAGGCAGTACCCGGTGGGCATATTGGTGATATAGGTGCGGCAGTGCAGAAGATCGTTGAATCCAGCGGGTTCAGCGTGGTCCGGGATTTTGTGGGACATGGCATAGGCAGGGATATACACGAAGACCCGCAGATCCCCAACTTTGGCACGAGAGGGGCTGGCCCTGAGATCAGGGAAGGTATGGTTTTTGCCATTGAACCCATGGTCAATCAGGGTACATGGAAGGTGAAGGTCTTGAAGGACGGGTGGACCACGGTTACTGCGGATGGAAAACTCTCTGCCCATTTTGAGAACAGTATTGCAGTAACCACGGAAGGGCCTGTTGTGCTGACAGCCTTATAGATGAAACTTGGGGCAGGGGTGAAAGATCAATGCAGAAACACAGAATCAGAAGATGCGCAGACATAAAGGGCCTTGATTGTTGTTTGACGGAGGGGTTTTTGAGATATATTTAATCTTGACGGGCGGTAAAAAAACAGGTGGTTGCCCATCCATACCTTTTTAAGGGCAGGTACTGAGGTGGACGGATAACAGAAAATGGCGAATCCATACAGTATTATTGTTACAGGGCTTTCCGGTTCAGGAAAGTCCACTGCATTGAAAACCATTGAAGACGCAGGTTTTTTCTGCATGGACAATATCCCCATTGACCTGTTGGTCAAGATGATAGAGATGTACGATTTCACCTCCCTGAATATATCCAACCGTATATGCATTGGTGTGGATGTGCGGGCCGGCGGGGCTTCCTTTGTATCCAAGGCACCCTATGCCATCTCTCTTTTGCGGGAGTTTATAGGGGAGGTCAGGCTTGTTTTTATGGAGGCCGACCGGGAACACCTTATTAACCGTTTTAAGGAGACAAGGAGACGTCATCCCCTCGGAGATGGTTTCCCCACCCTTATTGATGCAATCGATGCAGAGGTCGACATGATGTCGCCCATACGCGAACTTGCGGATTTTATTGTGGATACATCTGAGATGAATGTACACGGGCTAAAGGAGCATATATCGGAGATCCTTTGTAAAGAGGGTACATCCATGGAGATGTCTGTTGAGGTGTCATCCTTTGGTTTTAAGAACGGGGTTCCTCTTGACGCAGACATGGTAATGGACCTGAGGTTTCTGCCCAACCCGTATTTTGTCGAAGGGCTCAGGGACAAGACAGGGATGGATGAAGAGGTGAAGACCTTTCTTCATTCAAGTGAGATCTATGCCGGGTTTATAAAGAGGTTGGAGGGGCTTATCGGGTTTGTTCTCCCCTTATGTAAAAAAGAGGGCAGGGCATACCTCCATATTGCCCTTGGATGTACAGGAGGCAGGCACCGTTCGGTAGCCGCGGCAGAGGAGGTAATGTCCTTTGTTGAAAGAACCGGGTTCAGATGCAATCTGGTACACCGGGATATTCCTTCAGGGGGTTCATGATATGATTGGTATCGTTGTTGTGGCTCATGGAAGGTTTGCCGATGTATTGATTGAGACGGCGGAGATGGTTGTGGGCCATGCAGAAGGGGTCAAGGCCTGTTCCTTTGGAGAGGGGAGCAATGTCGATGGGCTTAGAAGGTTCATGAAGAATTCCATAAAAGAGGTGAATGACGGGGACGGGGTTATTGTCCTGACAGACATGTTCGGTGGCACCCCTTCAAATATTTCGCTTTCCTTTCTTGATGAGGGGAAGATTGAGGTGATCACCGGGGTCAACCTTCCCATGATGATAACGGCCCTTTCCAGGAGACAGGGTAAGGACCTTAAGGGGCTTGCCTGTTTTCTTCGGGATGGAGGGTGTTCAAACATCTATGTGGCATCTGAGCTCTTGTCGAGTCATCCGGAAAAATAATGGCTATTGTACTGGCAAGGGTGGATGACCGGTTTATTCATGGACAGATTTTGGAGGCATGGATTCCCTATTTAAATGCCCAGGCCCTGATCGTGGCCAATGACCGGCTTGCCAATGACTCGTTTCAAAAGACCATTATGTCACTGGCGCTGCCAGAAAGGATTGCCCTTGAGATCGTGTCTTTGGACGAGGCCTGTTCCATATATAGACAGACCGGGTTTAAGGATAAAAAGACCCTGTTGATTTGTTCAACCATTGAAGACGCCTGGCGGCTTTATTCCATGGGCCTTGTGTTTGATAAACTGAACATTGGCAATATGCGTGCCAGGGATGACTCCAGGCAGATTTCCTATTCCGTGTGGATGGATGCAAGGGACGAGGGTTTGCTTAAAGAACTCATGGGTCTTGGTGTAAGGGTGATGCTTCGTTCCGTTCCAAAGGAGCGCGGTATGGATATGAGTGGTCTCATTGATATGGTGAATGTATGACAGGTACCGTGATTTTATGTCTGGCCATGGGGTCCATGATATGGCTCGACCGTACATATGCCTTTCAGTTCATGATCAGCCGGCCTCTTGTCATTGCGTCTTTGCTTGGTTTTATCATGAATGACCTTAATCTTGGTCTGGTAATCGGTGCCTGCCTGGAATTGTTGTGGCTCAATGCCCCTCCCGTAGGTGCCTATCTTCCATACGACGGGAGTTTTTGTGCGGCCGTGGCAGTGCCGGTTGGTGCAGCTGCTGCCATGCATATGGATGTCTTGCCCGCGGCCGGTCTCTCCCTTGTGCTATGCCTGCCTGCCTCTTTTGCAGGACAGAGACTGGACCTGCATCTCAGGCGGCTTAATGAGCGTCTGGATCCCCGGAAGGCCGGGCGCGCCGTGAGATATGCACTGGCCCGGGCCTTTGTTTATGCCTTTGTCGCCATGTGCCTGTATGCCATCCCGGCCTGTCTGGTCGCGGGCACGCTGGGCACGATCCTGCCTTTTTCCATGGTGAGGGTCTTTTCCGTTTTACCCTTTATCTGTACTGTGATCGGCCTTGCAGCCCTTTTTTCATCGGAGACAAAGATGTTGCCACAGACCATTATTTTTGGTGCGGGCATGGCATGTGTGCCTTTGTTGACATGGATCTTCTGAAGGTCAGGCAGACAGTTTATCGTGATATAGGTAATATCATGGAGATAGAACAAAAGGCCTTTGCCTCTCCATGGGATGCCATATCCATGATGCTGGCCATTGACTCTCCCGGTTGTTATAATTTGTGCGCGTATCTGGGTGATTGCCTTGCTGGTTATTGTTTTGCCAGTGCAGGCAATGATATGCTTCACATACTCAATTTGGCGGTAAGGGGGGAATATCGTCGAAAAGGGGTGGCCTCCATGCTGATCGAAAAGATGTGTGCCTTTGCAGGGATAAAGGCATTGGACCGGGTTTTCCTGGAGGTGCGCAAGGGGAATGCAGGGGCACAGTCTTTGTACACATCCCTGGGATTCATTCACATGGGGATATGGCCTGCGTATTACTCGGATACCGGTGAAGATGCCTGCGTGATGGGGATGAAGATCCCGAATAAGGGTCTTAATCTTTAATCCCTCTTAGGGTTTAATTCCCCGCAGCTTGCTGCGAAAGGCCTATTCCCCTTAGGTGGCCGTGAACGGTTACAATAACAGGAACACCACCACAGTCATTCCCGCGAAGGCGGGAATCCAGTGTTCCAGA
>JAYEKR010000233.1:0-10438 GCA_034661115.1 Thermodesulfobacteriota bacterium
ATATGGGATACAAGATCTATCAGGCGGGAACCTACAGCCGCACCTCAACGCTCAAGGACTTCAGTCCCAGGCAGATCATGGAAAAAACCATGCTCATTATGGGATGGGGCATCATGAACCTGAAGGGAAAAGACAATCTCCCGGAGTAAAAAGAGAAAAGAATTTCACACCCAGGACAAACATTTTCACAGACTTGGTTAAATCAAATATTGACTGAATGGTGATTCATTGTTTTTGCCTGTAATATTAATATATTGTGATATATTTTCAATCAGGGCATTTAGGCATACAAATTGCTCAAGGGGAGTACCAGATAAAATTGTGGAGGTAATCATGGGAATAGTTAACAGGATCAAGGGAGAATCAAAACAGCTCGCAATAAATATGACAACAGATCGCATAATAGGATATGTCCAGAAATCCCCGGAAAAAAACTTTGACAAGGTGATCAGCGCCCTTTCCACCATGGGCAAAAGCTTTGGCAATTCAAAACCCTTTGAAGCATTTATTGGATGGATGGATGCAAACCCGGGATCAAAACAATGGTTTATCAACCTGATGAAAAAAGATCGTGCCCAGGTGGCCAATGTCATAAAGATCCTGTTTGGAAACTGCTCACTGAAATGGGCGGAACAAAGCAAAAAGCTTGAAAAGGCGCATGGGTTTACAGCCCCCTATTCCATCCTGATCAGCCCCACCATGAAATGCAACCTCCACTGCAAGGGCTGCTATGCGGAAAACTACAGAAGGGACGAGAACATGCCCATCGAGACCTTTGACGACATCATAAAACAGGGGAAAGACCTCGGAACCTATCTGTACACCATACTAGGCGGGGAACCCTTTGTTGTATTTGATGATGTCTGCGCCATGGCAAAGAAACATTCCGACTGCCTGTTCCAGGTATTTACGAACGGAACCCTTATAACACCAGAGATTGCCGACCGTATCGCAGAGCTCAAGAATATCGTTATCGTATTCAGCGTCAACGGTGACCGGGACGAGGTCGATTATATGCGGGGCAATGGCGTATATGACCGTGTCGTTGAATCCATGAAATACCTTGATGACAGAAACCTGATGTTCGGGATGTCCCTTGTCCTCACATCGCGAAACTATGACCTCATGACAAGTGAGGCATTCTACAATACCTGGAGGGACAGGGGGGTCATGTATGCATGGAACTTCCTGTTTATGCCGGTAGTGAAAAACCCGGATCTCTCCCTTATGCCAACACCGGAGCAAAGGGTGACCTATGGCGAATACATCAAGGAATACCGGGAAAAAGAGCCCCTCTTTATCATGGACTTCTGGGCGGACGCACCCGCGGTTCACGGATGTATTGCAGGTGGAAGAAGGTACCTGCACATCAACCACAAGGGCGATGTGGAACCCTGTATCTTTGCACATTTTGCCACACACAATATCCACGAGCACTCTCTCCTCGATGCGCTCAAGTCCCCATTTTTTACCGCTATCCGGCAGCATCAGCCGCACACAGACAATTTGTTGAGGCCATGCATGATCATCGACAACCCCGAGGTCCTCAGGGGTACGTGTAAACGGCATAATGCCAGACCTACGGCCGAAGGGGCATTGGACCTGATCGAGGATGAAAACATCATCGCAAAGATAGATGAGTACGCAAAAGAGGTTGCCCGGGTGGTAGATCCTATATGGGAAGAAAAATATCAGAAAAACATTGCGGACATGCTCGGCCGCGAGAGATCTTATCCCGAGGGGGCAGACCGCCTCACATACCGCATGGACAGGCAGGCCTTTATGGATGATGCATCCCGCTTTGCCAGGAATGACCCGTCTTATACAGAGATCCTCCTGGATGAGGCAAAGGATGCCTTTGAGAGCTATGAAAAAAACGCAATAATCCATCAAAAACTCGATGATTTTTCTGATGATACAGACCAGGATACAAGCAATGGCACAATCGGTTAGAATGCCGAAGGGGGCATAGAGATGGCAACATATAGTACAGCCCTTGTACTCGGGGGAGGAGGGGTACGCTGCATGGCTCATGTGGGCGTATTCAAGGCATTACATGAAAACGGGATCACCCCTGACCTGATAGTGGGAAGCAGCATAGGATCCGTACTCGGCGCGGTATATGCCTATATCAAGGACCCTGCCCTGGTTGAGGTCTTTGCAGACAAATTCTCTTCCAACAAGATGATGCAGAGGATGGAAAGGATCATTACCAGGCATGGTGAAAACGCCTTTTCAAAAGGGCTTTCCTTTTTGAGCTTCACCTTCGGGCTTGTACACGCCTTCTGGCGTGAAGGTATCCTCTCAGAGGAGATGGTGAAAAGGTCCTACTCCAAGATACTGGGAGAGGGCGTGCTGTTCTCCAATAAATTTCTCATCGAGGATACGGCCATCCCCTTTGCAGCCCTGACCACAGATTATAACACCGCAGAGGCAGTGGCTGTGACAAGGGGGGAGCTGCCCACCTATCTATATGCATCCAGTGCGTTTCCCGGACTGTGCAAACCCGTAATACACGGCAGCCGCATGCTGATGGACGGCGGCATCACAAGCGTGGTTCCGGTCCTGGCCGCCCACCTGCTCGGGGCAAAAAAGATCATTGCAGTGGACACATATCCGGACATAAGACAACCCGCCTTTAAAAACGGCATCAATGCCATCAACCTCGCAACAGACATCCGGGGACACCGCCTGAATATCGTGGAAAAGGACATGGCCGATATCGTTATCACCCCGGACATCAATAAATACAAATTTTATGAATTCAGTAAGCTGAACGCATGCAAGGAGGCAGGATACAGGGCAACGATAGAGCAAATGAAACATATAGGGGCAGTTGCCGCATGCCCCAAGGTGGACACTGACCTGGACATAAAACGGCAGGCAATGGAAAGCCTTTACCCCTTTGCCGTAATCTAGACAAAAGACTGCAACAGAGATTATAATGCCCCTGCAAAAATGCAGGGGCATTTCCCTTTTTCATATAAACCCGCATGAGCTGCAGGCCACAACAAAAGATAAAAAGGGCAAGACAAACCTTGCCCTTTGGCCTACATGAACAGCGCGCTCACCGACCCGTTTTCGTATATACGCTTTATGGCCTCGGCAAGAAGAGGGGCAACGCTCAGGACCTTGATCTTGTCACACTCCCTGGCATCACCGCGAAGGGGAATGGTGTCCGTGACGATAAGCTCTTCGATGGGTGAATTTTCGATACGCTCCAGGGCGGGACCGGAGAGTACGGGATGGGCGCAACATGCATCCACCCTTTTCGCCCCTGCCTGTCTCAGGGCAGAGGCACCCTTTGTCAGGGTCCCTGCCGTGTCCACCATATCATCCACAATCATGCAGACCTTGCCCTGGACATCTCCAATAATATGCATCACATCCGATTCATTTGCCCTTTCCCGTCTCTTGTCGATAATGGCCAGACCGGCATCCAGGGGCTTTGCAAAGGCCCTTGCCCTTTCCACTCCCCCTGCATCCGGGGACACAATAACCAAATTATCCCTTTCCTTCTTCCTGATATACTCCAGCATGACCGGCTTGGCATAGAGATTGTCAAGAGGGATGTCAAAAAAACCCTGGATCTGGCCTGCATGTAAATCCATGGTCAATACCCGATCTGTACCTGCCGCTGTAAGCAGATTTGCGACGAGCTTTGCAGTGATAGGGGTTCTCGGGGCCGCCTTTCGGTCCTGACGGGCATACCCGAAATACGGAATTACCGCTGTAATCCGGCACGCAGATGCCCTCTTGACTGCATCCAGCATTACCAAAAGCTCCATAAGGTGTTCATTGGTGGGAGAACAGGTGGATTGAACAACAAAGATATCCTTTCCGCGGATGCTTTCCTTGATGTCTACCGCGCTCTCCCCATCGGAAAAATGTTTGACATCTGCAAGCCCCAAGCCAATCCCCATAATATCACAAACACTTTCAGCCAGAATCCTGTTGGAATTACCGGTGAGCACACAAATATCCGAATCCATACGTTTTTCCCCTTTAAACAAAAATTGGCTGGGACGGGTGGATTCGAACCGCCATTACAAGGACCAAAACCTTGTGTCCTACCTTTGGACGACATCCCATTCTTAGACTATCAGGTGCCGCAGTATACGGGAGTTAAACGTCTTTGGCAAGTTTTTGTTCGTACATATCAAGGATAGATTGTTCGATCTTACCCCTGGTCTCCATGTTGAGGGGGTGTGCGGTGTCCTTGAAACTTCCATCCTTTCTCTTACGTGAAGGCATGGCTACAAAAAGTCCGGCTGCGCCGTTGATGACCCTCAGATCCCGGACAACAAAGCAGTCATCAAATACGACCGATGCATAGGCCTTGAGCTTTTCATTATCCCTGACCGGAAACACCTTTACCTCTGTAATATCCATACTTATCCCCCGTCCATCTTGATGTGGGTATATAGCTATACCCCTTATGCCTTAAAATACGGCTCATTGCATTAGACAAATGCGATTCATCCGGATATACCCCGAAGATACATGAACCGCTGCCTGACATCAACACCCCTGACGCCCCTGTATCCAAAAGATCTTGCCTCATCTCTTCCATCTCAGGATACATATCAAAGACAACCGGTTCAAGATCATTCAACAGGTATTCCAGTGGATCAACCAAATCATCTCCGATATTATTTACACTATAGGGATCATTACCGGTAGTCAATGGGCTCTTGAGATTTTTAAACACCATTGCCGTTGATACACCAAACCCCGGTACCACAAGGAGATAAGACCTTTGAATCAAGTCTATCTCCCTTATGGCTTCATCTCCCCTTTCGCCCATGAGCATAGCCCTGCGGTACACAAAAAAGGGGCAATCCGCGCCCAGGATGGATGCCATGGACAATATATCCTGAAAACAAAACCCGGGGTCAAAGAGTTCGTTCATGGCCAGCAACACGGCAACGGCATCGCTGCTGCCTCCGCCGAGCCCTGCGCCTGCAGGTATATGCTTGACAAGATCGATGCTCACCCCTTGATTTAATGCACTCTTTTCCAGAAAAAGCATTGCGGCCCTGTGGGCAAGATTGTCTTCTGTTTTGATGTCCATACCATGACATATCAGAGAGACACCGCTGGAGGCACGCTCAATATAAAGTTCGTCAAAGAGGGCTACAGGCACCATCATGGTCCTCAATTCATGGTACCCGTCCGCCCGTTTTCCGATCACCTTCAAAGATATATTGATCTTTGCAGGCGCCAGGATCTTCATTTTACTTCCATCGCCACATACAGAGGTCTTGATTGCCTTATAACCCTTAAAAGCACTGTCTTGCCCTTTTTTAACCCGTTGACCACAGACAAATAGCCATTCACTGTCTCCACGGGGCTGGATGCGATCTCTTTTATCACATCCCCGGGCTGTATTATCCCAAAGGCCATCCCGTCCGGATCGATACCGGAAACAATAACCCCCTTTGTATCCTCCAACCCATATCGTTGAGCGATCTCCGGGGTAATATCCATAATGCTTATTCCGAAACGGTCTTTGACCTCTGATGAAAGCCCAGGTCCTTTTCCAGAATCATCGACATGGGCATCATCACGCCGTTTGAGTCTTGTACCCAGCTCTATTTCCCTGTTATCCCTCCACACGACAATATCGACCTTGTCCCCGGGATCCAGCCCGCCCACAAGCATTGTCAGCGCATGCGGGTCGGGTATATCCTTGCTGTTGAGCCTCAGGATGATATCTCCTTGTTTTATCCCGGCCCTGTCCGCCGGATCATCCGGATAGACCTTTGTAACCATGGCCCCCCTGACCGTCTCAAGCCCCACTGCCCTTGCGATCTCCGGGGTGACCTTCTGAATGCCAACACCGAGCCATCCCCTGGTTACCTCACCGATTGATTTAAGATCAGGAAGAACATCCCTGGCCATGTTGATGGGCACGGCAAAGCCTATACCCTGCCCGCCGGAGACCATGGCCGTATTTATGCCCACCACATTGCCTTTCATATCGATCAATGGCCCGCCTGAATTCCCGGGATTGATGGCCGCATCCGTCTGGATGAAGTTATCATAGGGTCCGGCGCCTATGATCCTTGCCTTTGCACTCACGATCCCCTGCGTGAGGGTATGGCCGAGCCCAAAGGGATTGCCGATGGCAATCACCCAGTCACCCGTCCTGAGCCCATCGGAATCACCAAACACTGCAACAGGCAGATCCTTGCCTTTTGGATCAATCTTTATCAACGCAATATCCGTATTGTCGTCCTTTCCAATGACCTCTGCATCAAACTCCTTGTCATCACTGAGCGACACACGAATATCGTCGGCCCCGGATATTACATGGTTGTTCGTGAGGATGTAGCCGTCTGAAGATATAATAAAGCCGGAACCAAGGCTTTTCTGCTCCATATTCTGTTGCGGCATCTGCTCAAAAAACTTTCGGAAAAAATCGTCAAAACTGTCGCCCCCCTGCCTCTGAAACGGGACAGACAGACCATTGCCCTTGATGGTCTTTATCGTACGGATATTGACCACCGCTGGAGATACCTTGAGCGAAAGGCTGTTTATTGAAGGCAGCCTCACCATTGCCGTTGAGTCCGGGGTTCCCTCGATCCAGAAGGTTTCCGCAGAGGCGAGAGGTGACCAGTCAAGGGCGGACGCCACAAGGATCCCGGCAAAAGCAGAACAAACGGCCACAATGACCAGCAGATTAACGCCTGAAAACCGCTTTTTTAAACCCATATTCTTTCTCCATTTCTTGTAATGTCAGTACAATACCAGCAAAGGATCAAAGCTTAAAGATCAAAGTCCGTAATATACCAATCAATAGCATGAACCCTGCCTCTACATAATATTCATAATCCAGCCTTGCTCATATCACAGCGCATGGGCTGCGCTCACAACAAAGGGTGAAAAACCATGTCTTCCTGACTCGTCACCCTCGCAAAAGCAGAGATTCAGAGACGCCGACCCATCTGGAACACTGGATTCCCGCCTTCGCGGGAATGACGGGAAGGGAACGGAAACAACCTTGGGGGAACGGGAACAAACTTGGTGGTGTTCTCTCTTTTTTCATATAAAAGACTTACACCTGATTTCCTTTTTCGGAGTTTACCCGTAAGGGTTTTATCCCGATTTATGCGATACAGCCCTGTTTGCCTGTACGAACTCCCCATCCAGGTCACAAATAACATCTTCTATGGCCTTGTTTTCTTCCTCGCTGAGATTTCCCTGCGTCTTTATCTTTAACAATTTGATAATATGGATGTTCTGCTTTGCAACAGATATGTCTGTACAAAGAGCCCCGCTGACAGGATCAGGAATATGTCCCATGGCAATCATGGCCGCTGTGGCAAAACCCATAATAAGGGTCATAAAATTAATCGGTTCAGCCTCTTGTTGCCCATGGGACTGGTCGTTATTTAATGTATCCATACGCCTTGACGACATCCTTTTTAGATATTTTGTATATAAACTATCCCTGCGCAATGCCAAGGATCGGAAAGATTGTCTCTTTGATATATCTTATCTTTTCATCGATGATCCGGTCCACCGAGCGCCTGAGCTTCGCGGAAATCCGGTGCGGATCATCGAAAAGGCTGTCTCCAGCATTACCATGCCCGTAAAGCGCGGAACCAACCATGCCAGCATACGGATCTTCCGGCTCAATATGGTTCAGCTGTGACCAGGCAAGACACCATCCACGCGCCACATCATGCGTGCTGTAACCGCCGCCGCCAAGGGCCAATATCTTGTCACAGCTTTCTCCTATTGCCTGTATCACCTTGCTGTAACTGTTGTTGGTGCACCTCAGGTTGGTCAGAGGATCCTTTTTCAATATGTCAAGTCCTATCTGCGCGACCACGACCTCGGGCTTATAGGCCTTTGCAATGGCTGGATATATAGACATGAAGGCCTTGAGGTATGCATCGTCATCCGTATATTCAGGTACAGGCATATTCACGGTATACCCCAGCCCCTTACCCTCCCCGATCTCTGTCTCAAATCCGACCCAGGGATAGATGCCCTCGCCGGTCTGGTGCTGGGAAAAAAACAGGACACGGTCTGTATCATAAAAGGCATCCTGCACCCCGTTACCGTGATGTGCATCTATATCCACATAGAGTATCCTCTGGTAACCGCTGTTCAAAAGACGATTGATAGCTATAACAATATCATTGACCAGGCAAAACCCCTCGGCTACATCAGGACCTGCATGGTGAAACCCTCCCAGGGGATTGAATACACAATCCGCCTGACCATGGGCAATGAGTTCCTCCCCTTTGAGTGTTGCGCCAAGGACAAGCAGGGCAAGGTCGAACATACCCTTGAACACCGGGTTGTCCGAGTTTCCCAGCCCGTGCGGAAGCATGGTGAATTCAAATGCTCCACTGTTCGCGCCCTCGAGCGCATCCACATACCCCGGTGTATGAAATTCCAGCATGACCTCAGATGTGGATGGATCAGGCTCAATGACCTTCATCCACGGATGATCCAGAAGGCTGTACCGATAACACAACTCATAGAGCATCCTCGCCCGATCCACCTTGAGTGGATGATTCGAACCATAAGAAAAATCATTGAATTTTGGTGTATACAAAAACACGGATTTCATCTTGTGAAATATACCAGAAGATATCGGTTTAGGAAAGAAATAAATGTAACCGTTTAGTAAACGGTTCTCTCTTTTTAATATAAACCCGCATGAGCTGCGCTCACAACCAGGGACGGGAGACCGGAGACCGGAGACCGGAAATGCCTCACCGTCACCCGCGCCTGCCTGTGCGCCGCACGCAGGCAGGCGCGGGCGGGGGTCCAGAAACGTAGAATTACCTGGAACACTGGATTCCCGCCTTCGCGGGAATGACGAATGGAGAACGGGAATGACGTATGGAACACTGGATTCCCGCCTTCGCGGGAATGACGAATGGAGAACGGGAATGACGTATGGAGAACGGGAATGACGTATGGAACACTGGATTCCCGCCTTCGCGGGAATGACGAATGGAGAACGGGAATGACGTATGGGTGGTGCTCCCTTTTTTTTCATATAATCACATTCACATTGAGGGCACTACCAGTTTGTTAAATTTTGCGCGATTCTCCTTTGTTCACCTCCACTCACGCCGGTCCACCATAACAGGGTCACCCTTTTTGATCGTGCCCGGGGGAATGATATCCAGGGCATCAATCTTTACGGTACATATCGCACTGAACGCGGCATCAAAACGTGCCTTGAGTCCTTCGATCCCGTCTGTCTGCGCGGTCTGCAGCCTTACCTCAAGGTGGTCCCTGTGATTCTTCCTGTCTACGATTACCTGAATCTCCATGTCGGCAAACTGCATTCTGACCTGTTCAATCTGGCTTGGGGCCACAAACATACCCCTGACCTTTATTGCATCCCCCACACGCCCGGCAATGCCGTCAAGCTGCTGCGCGGTCCTGCCACAGGGGCATTTTTCTCTCACGAGGCGTGAGAGATCACCTGTGCCGAACCGGAAGAGAAAAAAGACCGGGTTGATCCGGGTAACCACAATCTCGCCCAGTTCTCCGGGTTTCACGCGCCTGCCGGTTTCGGGGTCCACGATCTCCACGATTACCTCTTCGCATATATGCCAGGCCTTTTTTTCGCTGCATTCATACGCGATATCCCCCACCTCGGTGGCGCCGTACATCTGGTATGTATGGATATTGTATTTTTCTTCAAACTCTTTTCTCAGCGAGGGTGCAAGGGGCTCTGCACCAAAACTTGCCCTTTTGAGTCTGAATGCGTTTTTGAAATCATAGCCCATCTCCTGCGCCTTTTTGATTATTGCCATCAAAAAGCTCGGGGTCCCGGTATAACCGGTGATGCCGAGATCACGGATCAGCTGGACCTGCTGCCGGGTGCCCGAAGAGCCGGAGGGAACCACTGTGGCGCCCACGCGGTTAAGGCCGTTGTGAAAGGTCAGCCCGGCGGCAACCATGTGATAGGTAAAGGCATTGAGCACGATATCGCCCCTGCAGAACCCTGCTGCATGATAGGCCCTGGCCCACAGTGGATCATCGCTCCCGAGATGCGGTTCATACACCGGCCCTGGCGAGGTAAAGATACGCTCGATATCTGCATCTGAATCCTCAAGACCACCAAAGGGCGGATCATTGGCCTGGATCTCCACAAGCCTTTCCCTGGATATAACGGGTAGTTTTTCAAGATCGTCAAAACCATGGATATCAGAGGGGCTGATATGGTGTTCATCAAAGATCTTTTTTACCCTCTGTGATCTCTCATACCCGAGCCTGGCCATGCCGGAAATCCTCTGGTTATTGTATTCGAGCCGCTGATCAGTTGTCATTGTCTCTTTTTCATCAAAATACGCTGACATAAAATCCTCCTTTTCACCCAGTACATGCAAACAGTTGCAAAACTCCGGGGCTGTCTTTCTCGCGCAAGACGCGTCTTTCCAGCTCTCTGTTCATCTTT
>JAYEKR010000234.1:0-10437 GCA_034661115.1 Thermodesulfobacteriota bacterium
ATGCGTATGGTGCAGCCACGTCTGACGACTGCAGGCGCAGCCGAGAACGATCGTCAACATGTCATGAACAAGGACACAGGGGCGGATATAGTTGATGATGCGGTAAGAGTCCGTAATATTGCCTCGATTGTTCTCATGCCGACAGATCTCATGCCCCTGTATAACAGGTCACGACTTATTGAAGTGATAGCACAGTATCTGGGTTGGCATGTGTCAGATGTTCTGGAAATATATGGTGAGTCAAGCGCGGATCAGGGCGTGATGGATACCATATCAGATGCCTTGAAGCGTGAGGGCGGTGCAGTGGTGCTTTTGCAGGAGGCATGGCAGCCGCCGATTATCGAGATAAAGGATTTTATCAAAACCTTAAGGCGTATGCTTGGACAAAAACAGCGTATCGCAGTGATGCTCATCGGCAAGCCAGAAGTCGAAAACATCTTTACCAGGGTGGATGTGGCGGATAAAGAGGTATGGTATTGTTCATTGAGAACGATGGGGGATCCTTATCTGCGGCTTGAGTCTATGGAGGAATCCGGGTGAGTACTGAAGAGATTCTTTCCTTTGCCATTGTAGGGCACCCCAATGAAGGCAAATCATCCGTGGTATCCACCCTGGCGGAAGATGACAGTGTGCGGATTACGACCATACCGGGGGAAACCGTTGTCTGCAGGAGATTCCCGGTCATAATTGACGGCCGGGAAATCATTCGGTTTATCGATACCCCGGGGTTCCAGTCGCCACTGGCGACCCTTGCCTGGCTGCAGGGACATGAAGGCCCTGGTATGCTCGAGCGGTTTGTCGATGTGCATAAGAACGATCAGGGGTTTTCCGGGGAAAACGAACTGTTTATTCCCCTTATTTCCAAGGCCGGCATCATCTATGTGATTGATGCATCCAGGCCGCTGCGCAGTGTTGATATTGCCGAGATGGAGATTTTGCGTCTGACCGGGATTCCCAGGATGGCCATCATCAATAACAAGGATGAGACCAGCACATATTTCGATGCCTGGAGAAATGAGCTGAGAAAGCACTTCAATTCCACCAGGGTGTTCAATGCTCACATGGCCACGTATGCACAACGTATCGCACTGCTGGAGAGCATGAAAGCCATAGACCAGCAGTGGGAAAAGACAATGGGAACCGTTATTCAGGCATTCAAGGATGACTGGTCCCGGCGCATAGCAATGTCGTCCTTTTTCATCTGCGATATGATTCAAGACGCGCTCATCTATCAGGTATCGCGGAATTTTTCGGATGAGGCGCAGATAGAAACGTTTCATCACAGGCTTGTCACCGATTATCAAAAAGAAATCACCCGTATCGAAAAACAGGCTCATAGCAAAATCAAGAAGCTTTTCAAGCATAATATTTTTGATTATGCGCTGCCCGAGCAGTCTATCGCTGGTGAAGATCTCTTTGAGCAAAAGACCTGGCAGGTGCTGGGGCTGAGTCCGTGGCAGCTTGCAGCCGCAGGTGTTGCCGCAGGAGGCGGCATCGGGGTCGGCCTGGATGCAGCAACAGCAGGGATTACCTTTGGGGCGTTTACCCTTTCCGGGGCACTATTGGGTGCAGGTTCTGCGCTGATGGGCGGCAAGCGGGCCTCAAAGGCCGTGATAAAGGGGCCGAAGCTGGGAAATTATCAGGGGGCAGTCCCAATCGGCGGATTGCAAATGACGATCGGCCCGGTTACGAACATCCAGTTCCCCTTTATTCTCCTCGACAGGGCACTGATCTTTTATTCCCTGGCAATCAACTGGGCGCATGGCAGGAGGGGGCGCAGGGATGAAGACAAGCCACAGAGAAAAGATATAAGCTGTATCTCATCTTTCACCGCTGCACAACGCACCACATGCACAGAATTTTTTCGCCATATCAACTCCGGCAATGAGCGCAAATATCAGAGCTCGAGACAGGCCATGACGGATATGCTCAAAGACATATTAACGGAAATTTCACATAAAGAGGCAACATAAAAAATACTGCTCCATGGTATGTCCTTCTCCGGCGTGGTGCAATTTGGGGATTCCGCTTATCACGTACCATGTTCGGCAGAATTATCATAAGATGATATCTGATATCAGGAAGGAGATTTTACAGCAATAGTCAGGTTGTTTCCAGTTTAAGCAGGAAAAATCAACAAAAAACAAAGGGGAGGTACAAAATGGAAAATATCATTACGCAACTTCAGGAAATTGGAACATTCTACGTCCCTGGGTCAAGACAGCGGAGTACTGGGACGTCTTCTTTGCCACGCAGGAGAGTATCAAGAAGCGTTTTGATGCCGAAGGCATCTCAATACCGTTTCCACAACAGGACGTACATCTGTACAAAAGCGAGTGACAAGGGATCAGAGAGAGTACCTGCCCAATGAGGGCATGCAAACAGTCGCAGAGCTGATTAGCGGTCATTGGGCATTCATAATCACGCTTGACATTAATCATGTTCCGGTATGAATCGAAAGAATCAACTCATGATGATGAAAATGATGGTCAATCAAGCTTATGAAAATATGGGACTGGCAAGCACCCAAGCAAATGCGACTCTTTTCGATGGCATTGCCAGGCATAGTCCTGAAGGCATTTGATTTAAACAAAGCGCGGAAGAAGTAGGTTTTAAACAGGCTATTGCTGAACGTGATTCTGGAGATCCGATACCAGGCAGTAAAAAGACTGAACTGAAAGGATAAAAGATGAAAGATTTTAAGGAAAGGAGTAGCAAGATGAAGATAGTCCTCTGGGGTGCAACGGGACTGACGGGCCGTGAGGTTCTTAACCAGGCGCTGGAGAGTGGACACGAAGTGAAGGCAGTCGCTCGCAATCCAGGGATGATCGAAGTAAAACACGCCAATTTGACTGTCGTCCGGGGTGATGCGCTCAAACCCCAATCGGTGCAGGAGGCCGTCTCTGGAGGGGAGGTTGTCATCAGTACATTGGGAAGCGGAGCCACTCTTGCGCAGGCACGCAAGCCGACGACCCTCTACTCCGAGGGCTTTGCCAACATCGTTGCAGCCATGCGCAAACACGCCATCCATCGCTTTATCGCACTGGTATCGGTCGGGACAGTGCCAGATCCAAATGAACCGCTTATCCACAAGCGGTTCATCAGGCCTATCCTTCGAGCCAGCTACGACGATATAAAAAAGGCCGAGGACGTCCTGGCCGGTTGCGATGAATGTGCTCTACTACGGGACCGAGGGACAAAAGCAGGAATATCTGCCCCCGGTCTGCGCGGGCGATACAGTATGTGCAGGGGCCTATACCGAGCCGAATGCCGGCACAGACGTGGCCGGATACAAAACCAGGGCCATTCCCGATGGAGATGATTATCTCATTACCGGCAACAAGATGTTTATCACCAATGGCACGGTCTGCGACTGGATGGTTGTTCAGGCCATTACCGATCCCGACCAGAAGGTTCACCACAGCTTCAGTCAGTTCATAGTGCCCGCCGATGCCCCGGGGCTCGTGAAGACCAAGATCAAGGGCAAGATGGGGATAAGGGCCAGTGATACGGCCGAAATCGCCTTTGACAATGTCAGGGTACCTAAGTCAAACCTGATCGGCCAAAGAGGGTCCGGTTTTCACCAGCTTATGCATTTTTTCGACACTACTCGCGTATTTGTCGCCGCCCAGGGCACTGGTCTCTCCCAGGCCTGCCTGGATGAATCCGTCAAGTATTGCAAGGAAAGAACGGCCTTTGGGAAGCCCCTTGGCTCTTTTCAGATATCCATGCAGAAACTCTCCGAGATGTGGATCAGGATCGAGGCGCTCAGGAACATGACCTATAAGGCATCTCTCTCCCTGGACAGTGGCAAGCCCGATTATCATCTCTCTGCCATGGCGAAATGTTTCGCCGGCCAGACAGCCGTGTTCTGCGCCAATCTGGCCGTGGAACTCCATGGCGGGTATGGCTATATCGATGAGTACAAGGTACAGAAATTGTACCGCGACGCCAAGATTCTGGAATTGTATGAGGGCACCAAAGAGGCCGAGGTCATGACCCTTGGTAAGGTCCTTATGTCCCGCTAGACCTGCCTATTATTGTAATGTCTCTTTGTTGATCTTTTTGAGACTCTACGGCTAAGATATTGGTAAAATAGAGCAGTGGATTTGCCAGTCCTTGCGATTGACGATTGGCTTCGATTAAACCTTATCACAAATCGCATGTCTCACTGTTTTGGCAATGACACTGCCATGCATGCTGCCTTTTTCAGGTATTGTTGGCCTGAACCCGGTTGAGGGCGGCTGTAGCGTGCATGATCCTGCCGTCTTTGAATACCATCGTGGGTTTGCGCAGGGCCTTTATGTCCTGCAACGGGTTGTTTTCAAACACGACCAGGTCGGCCAGTTTGCCGGCCTCGATCGTGCCGATCTGATCCTCCATACCCAGTATCCTGGCATTATTGATTGTGACGCATTGCAGGATTTCGGCATTGCTGAATCCTATCCGGTCATAGATCTCAAACTCGCGGTACAATCCTCCGAAATAGGTCCTGACAATCTATATAATGTCGTAAAGATGCCCGTCATTCCCGCCTGTGCGGCGTGCGGCGCACTTCGCAGGCGGAAATATCATTTGAGGTGTTCTCATTTTTTTCATATTAAGCATTTGATGCATGGTACGACAAATCCAAAACCCCAATCCAAAAATTCAATGTAATGTGTTATATCATGAGCCATGAAGTATATTGGCGTACTCAGATATGGTGCAGGCCGTTGAATTGCGGGATTTGCGCAAAAGGGTTTTTTTATGGAGGCCTTTGACAGACTGGTTGCAATAATCGCACGCTTGCGGGCCCCTGGCGGCTGCCCATGGGATGCCGAGCAGACACACCAGAGTATCTCGCCGGGTATGGTCGAAGAGGTCTTCGAGGCAGTGGAGGCCATTGAAGACAATGATATGGAGCACTTAAAGGAAGAGCTGGGTGATGTCCTGCTCCATGTTGTCTTTCATAGTGTTATTGCCGTTGAAGACAATGATTTTACCATTGAAGAGGTAATCAACTCCATCAGCGATAAACTGGTCTACCGCCACCCACACGTATTTGCTGGAGTAACGGTAGAAGACTCTGCCGAGGTCAAAAAAAATTGGGAAATTTTGAAACAGCAGGAAAAGGGAAAGGAAGATAGAGTCTCTCTGCTCGATGGTATTCCAAAGGCGCTCCCGGCCCTTTTATATGCCCGCAAGATCCAGGCAAAGGCCGCCAGAATAGGTTTTGACTGGCCAGACCCGAAAGGAGCAATCGAAAAGGTCAGGGAAGAGGCCGATGAACTGCTGACAGAGATCGAAAACAATGATCACCATGCCATGGAGGATGAGATCGGTGATCTGCTCTTCAGCATAGTCAATGTAGCCCGTTTCTGCAGGGTTGACCCGGAGACAGCGCTCAGGGGGACCAATACTAAATTCAAGCAACGTTTTGCCCGGATCGAGGCAGAGGCCAAGGCCCGCAATATCACGCTGGAAGATATGACCCTTGAAGATATGGACGCTGTATGGGAAAAAGCAAAGGAGTGAGCAGGATGTTGAGACTTACCGTATTTTCATATAGGCACTATGATCAAAACACCCTTTTTTTAGGAATGAATCTATCTGGTTTACGGTTAGAATCCGGTGATGAATCTCTTCATGTCCAAAGGGTAATTCTATAAAGTCAGTCATTTTATCGAACTTTGTTGATTCAACCTCGATCCTTCCGTCACTCTTGTCTGATAAAAATGGCTTTCCGGTCAGGAGATTGTTCTTTGTGCCGGCTATTACCCCGATATCAAATGGGGCATGACGGGGTAACCCCTGCTGTTCTTGGGTTTTAAGCGCTTTCAACGGTTTGAATATCCTGTCCATAAAAGGAAACAGGGTAAGGATATCCGCCAGGTACGCCCCCTTGACCGGAGTTGCGATAAAAATACATCTGCCTGTATTGGGGATTTCTTTTTCGTCCAGGAGTTTCTGGATTATCAACCCCCCCATGCTGTGCCCGACAAAGTGTATTGTTTCATATTTCTGCAGGATATTTTCAATCTGTATAAACATTGAGTATGAACATTCTGCAAGGCTGCCAAAGGTGGCAGGCAGACAAACCGTGTATGTCTTGTAACCGACAAGATTCAGTTTTTCCTTTAGGTATGTCATATCGTGATGATCTTTAAAATATCCATGCACCAAAATGACTATTTCATTGTTCATGCCAATATTATGGCAGATTGTTGATTGGATTGCATCAGACCTCTGCTTTTCTGGGATGGTGTTTGCGGCTATTTTCAGTCACCATCTTTTTCTTTATACTCCTTTGCCTCTACATCGATGATATTGTCATCATATCCCCCGGGTCTATTCTTACCTGCTCCGGTGTCATCGTGTATAAGGCGGGTTATTATAAAGCTGACAATGGACATGACAATGGCTGCCAGGAGCGCACTCCAGAAGCTGTCTACATGGAAACCCGTTACAATTTCCGAGGCAAATAGGATCATTATTGCATTGATGACAAAGGTAAAGAGCCCCAGGGTCAGCAGGTTGAGAGGCAGTGTCAAAAGGATGACAATGGGGCGAAGAAAGGCATTGAGCAGGCCTATTACAAGGGCTGCCAGGAATAATGTGATCCCGGTTTCGATCCGGATACCGGAAAGAAGCCATGCCGTACAGGCCAGTGCGATCGATGACACGATCCATTTCACCAAAAACCCCTTTATGCCGTTCATATGCCTTCCCCTTGTTTTATATTTTTATCTCCATGTACGGCAAAATGATATACTATCCGGGAATACTATTTCAATGCCAAATTGAACCTTGCATAAGCCAGAGCGTTGTTATATGGATGATGCGCTCCTTGCTCCATGCGGGGCTACTAAAACCATAAGGGGGATTTAATGAGTATCTATGAAGTGATGTTTATCCTTGACCCGGATCTTGCAAAAGAGGGTCAGGAAAAGGTTTTTACGCGTCTGAATACCCAGGTTGCCAAAAAAGGCGGGGAAATCTTCAGGATGGATAATCAGGGTATCCGGTCTCTTTCCTACAGGATCAACAAAAAACCAAGAGGACGTTATTTTCTTTGCTATATCGAGGGACCAGGAAACATGGTTTCCGAGATAGAAAGGACCATGAAGATCGATGAAAACATCATGAGGTTTATCGTGATCCGAATGGACAAAGACCATTCAAGGCAGGATTTTGAGATTATTGAAGAAAACGATTCAAAGGAAACTCCTGAGGCACCAGTCGCCCCTGAGGCACCAGTCGCCCCTGAGGCACCAGTCGCCCCTGAGGCACCAGTCGCCCCTGAGACCAGTGGGAAGGAGGAATAATATCATGCAGCCAAGAAAACCAAGAAATCCAAGATACAAGCCATATTACAAGAGAAAGGTGTGCCGCTTCTGTGAGGACAAGACCGCAACTATTGATTACAAACAACCGGAGATTCTCAGAAGCTTTATATCTGAACGGGGTAAGATTCTGCCAAGGAGAGTCACAGGCACCTGTTCAAGACATCAGAGAAAACTCACGCTGGAGATCAAGAGGGCCAGGATGATGGCGTTGCTGCCCTTTTCTGTACATAGCTGATGTTATGTTCTCCTGCCTGAGAGGTATATGGCCTCAGTGGATATCCACTGCGGCCTTTGTCTTTATAGGTGTCTTTGTGGTGATGTTCCCCGCTCAGGCCCTGCCTGTTGCGTGTTGTATACCGGCCATATACTGCATATATTCCAGAGGGACACCTGCCCATAAGCAGGTCTCCATACTGTTGTTGCCTGTTGTCCTGGTAGTGATTCCTGGGTTCCGGTATTCTGGCATTATGTATGGGGTCTGTGTTCTGGCCTCAATGAATATGCGCAGATGGGTAAGGCAAAAGATGCCTGGTGAGGCGGTTTTTTATCCCGTTTGCATTTTGTCTGCGGCCTTCGGGCTTGGTCTTGTGGTACTGGCTGTGTCCCAGGGCGTATCCGCACAGGATATCATTTTTCGGTGGGTTGCAAAAGTTATGGATGAGGTGGAACACCTGTATGCCGGCGTACTTTCTTCGGGCGATATGATGGATTTCAAGATGGCAATGCCTTTGATCGAGTCAAGGATTGTCATGCTTTTCCCTTCCATCGTTGTGTCGAGCCTTGCCTTTATCCTGTGGGCGAATCTCCTTATCGTTGCAGGGGCACAAAGGGGTATGAATCTGACCTTATGGTCCGGACCACAATGGCTTGTTTACGTGTTTATCGTTGTTGGTATCTTTGCCGTGGCCTTTTCCGGATGGCTACGGTCTTTGGGCGTGAACGGGGTTGTTATTATTGCGCATGTGTATTTTTTCCAGGGTTTGTCTATTGTAGCGTATTATGTACATAAGCGTTCATGGGGCAGGATTTCAAGGTGGATAATATACCTCTTGATCCTTTCCCAGATATATCTGATGATATTTGTATCGGCATTGGGGCTTTTTGATGTCTGGTTTGATTTCAGGAAAAGGATACAAGGAAAAAAAGGAGATAAAGAAGATGAAGATAGTATTGATTGAAACGATTGACGGTCTTGGCACAGCAGGGCAGGAGATCCGGGTAAAGGACGGCTATGCAAGAAATTATCTGCTTCCCAAGGGCAAGGCCCTCCTGGCAAAAGATAGCATGATTAAGGCCTTCAAGGATAAGATAAGTTCGCATATCCGGGTTGAGCAGGACAATAAGGACCATGCAATAAAGCTTGCCGAAGAACTGGCAAAGATATCGCTTGGGTTCGAGGTGCGTTCAGGGCAGGAGGGTAAACTTTTTGGTTCTATTACAAGCGCCAATATCCATGATGCCCTGGTCGAAAAGGGGTTTGAGATTGACAGGAAAAAGGTTGTGCTTTCTGACCCCATCCGCCATGTGGGGACCCATGAGGTTTTCATCCGCCTGTATCCCGAGGTTGTGGCCGGTGTCAAGGTCGAGGTGACACCCCTTGTAGCGGAGTAGATGCGTGGATAACGCTACACCGTTCCTCCCCTACAATAAGGATGCCGAGGAGTATATCCTGGGAGGGGTTCTACTTGAAAACTCATCCCTGGATACACTCAGTGACCAGGTATCATCGGATGATTTTTATTCCGAGCGGAACCGGATTATTTATGAATGCATGCAATCCCTTCATGATAAGGGACTGCCCGTGGATATTGTATCCCTGCCCGATGCACTGGAGTCCTCCGGCCGCCTGGAAAAGGCAGGAGGGGTAAGTTACATTGCATCGATTGCCGAGCGTATTCCAACCTCGGCCAATATTGAATATTATGCGGTTATATTAAGGGACAAGTCGATCCTGCGTTCCCTTATCAATGGTGCATCTGAGATTGTCAAGAACGCCAGGGTGCCGATGGGCGATGTCTCAGATGTCCTGGGCAAGGCGGAACAGATCATCTTTGATATCAACAAGGAGGTCAAGAATGCCAAGAGCGGTCTTATCAAGGCCGGCACCCTGCTTCCGGATATTTATCGCAATTTGACACGGCTGCACAAGGGAGAGATGGTTCAGGGCGCGGTTCCCACACCCTTTACAGACATGAACCATACCCTTATGGGAGGTCTTCATTCAACCGACCTGATCATCCTTGCGGCACGCCCTGCCATGGGCAAGAGTTCTCTTGCTATGAATATTGCACAGCATGTCGCAGTGGTGGAGAGGATGCCGGTTGCCGTGTTTTCCCTTGAAATGGGAAAGGAACAGCTTGCCATGCGCATGCTGGCATCAGAGGCCCGTATAGATCAGACAAAGGTCAGAACCGCGATGCTCAAGGATGATGAATGGGGTCTTATCCTCGATGCCTCGGACATCCTTTCAGATGCGCCGCTTTATATTGATGATACCGCAGGCATCACGCCTGCGGAGATCCGCGCCAAACTCCGAAGGCTTGCGTCACAGGAGGACCTGAAACTGGTGATCATCGACTATCTGCAGCTCATGAGGGCCAGCAGGAGGATAGATTCCAGGGAGCAGGAGATATCCGAGATATCGAGGACACTCAAGTCCATAGCAAAGGAGTTTGATCTCCCTGTGATTGCCCTTAGTCAGCTTAACCGGAGGGTTGAACAGCGCGGAGACAACAAGAGACCCCAGATGTCTGATCTCAGGGAGTCTGGTGCCATTGAACAGGATGCGGATATCATTTGTTTCATTTACCGTGAAGAGGTGTATAATCCGGACACGCCTGACAAGGGCACGGCCGAGATCATTGTGGCCAAGCACCGAAACGGACCTACCGACACCATAAAGCTTGCCTGGCGCCCGGAACTTACCCGGTTCGAGTCTTTGGCATAGCACCCCCGGCATAGGAGACCGCGCGGGCCGTTCGGACCACGGGAATCTTGATCTTGATTCTTTAATCTCTCTTAGGGTTTAATTCCCCGCAGCTTGCTGCGAAAGGCCTATTCCCCTTAGGTAGCCGTGAACGGCTTGAAATTGGAAATTAGAAATTAGAAA
>JAYEKR010000235.1:0-10414 GCA_034661115.1 Thermodesulfobacteriota bacterium
ATTATAGTATTTGGTATAGATCTCATCGAATAAGCTCCACGCAAGAGGGATGCCATAATTTACCTTGTATAACACGTCAATATCAGGGATATAATAATTATCTGGAAAAACAATGGAAGATATTTTTCATAGAAAAGGGCAAATGTTTTCCATAGGTACAGATAATGAACCAGGGAGTCCCTTGTATGGATATCCCTTGACCTCAGCGGTTACAGTGAATAAAGGTCATATTCCATGTTTGAGAGATTTTTAAAGATACTTTCCTGCGATTGCCATGTGGAAAAAGGGCAGCGAATTCTGGTGTGCTGTTCAGGCGGGATTGATTCCATGGTACTGCTAAGCCTGTTGGAGATGGCGTCCAGGGAGATGGACCTCAGGCTCGCTGTGGTGCATGTGGACCACGGGCTCAGAGGCGCGGCAGCCAGGCAGGATGCGGCCTTTGTCATGGAGACCTGCCGTGGAAAAGGGATAGATGCATGGACCTATACCCTCGATATGGACCCGAAGACCCCGAATATGGAGGAGCGTGCAAGGCAATTGCGTTATGCAAAGATAAGGGAGTGCGTTATTGCGCATGGATTCAGGTTTTTTGCCACCGGGCACATGATGGATGACCAGGCAGAGACCGTGATATACCGCCTTGTGCGCGGCACAGGGCTCAAGGGCATGGGCGCCATGGGGTTTGTCGGGGCTGACGGGCTTATCCGGCCCCTTTTGGGGTTTACAAGGCAGGAAATCGTTGCCTTTGCCGATCAAAGGTGCATTGATTATGTGGTGGACCATACCAATGAGGACATCAAATATGCCCGCAACCGCATAAGGCACGAGATCCTTCCGCTCATGAAAAGGATAAACCCGCAGGCCACAGGGGCGATAGTACGCCTTGCCGCCATTGCAAGGCAGGAGACAGACCTGGTTTATTCCCTGGCCCAAAGGTTGAGAAAAGAATGTATCCAGTATGACTGGGGTATTGTTCGTGTCTTTGACTTCAAAGGGCTGAACATGGAAAGACTGAATATGGAAAACCGGGATATGCAGGCCCGGGACATGGAAAGCCCAAACAGGCCACGGCAGAATATGCTGGTGCCGGGCAAAGACATGGTGCACCCGGCTGTGATCCGGCGTTTTATCATGGATGAGGTCTCAGAGATGACAGGTGAGCCGCGCGGGATCGGTTTTTCCCAGGTAGAGGCCATCATGGAGGTGCTTTCAGGCAGAAAAAAGGCACACAGCATAGGACGCCGCGTGAGGGTTGCCCTTGAGGGATCGTTTCTGGTCTTTTCGACCATGGCAAAGAGGCCCTATTACAGGGTCGAGATAAACGGCCCCGGGGTCTATGACCTGCCCCTTGGAGGGCAAGGAATAACCATATCCGGGCCGGGTGATATCCAGGGAGAGGTCCGTTCCCTGCTGCCCGGAGATCGCATAAAAGGAAAACGCCTTGTAAAACTCCTCTGCGATGTGCCCGGTGTGCTGCGGCCCTTCTGGCCGGTACTGGATGCGCAGGGCCAGGTAATAGGGGCACCAGGCATAAAGGGAACAGGTATAGATATTGAGATGAGACATGCAGGATAAATTTTTTCCTCTTTTGCCCGATGGCGCGTGTATCGGGGCATTGCCCGGTTCCCTCCAGGCGCTTGTGGTTGCAACCGCGTTTATGCATGCCCCGCACCCCTGCCTGTGGATCGTGGCGGATACAGAGGAGATGTATGCGCGTATGGAGGCATTGTCGTGTTTTCTGGATGAACGCCATATCCGGATGTTTTTTGCCCCTGATGTGCGGCCTTTTCAGGACGATTCCCCTTCAAGCGAGATCATCGCCAAGAGGATTTCCATACTCTATGACCTCCTGACTGGCCAGAACATGATCGTTATTGCGCCCGCAGATGCCGCTGTCGGCGCAACCATTCCCCCCAAAGAACTTTCCCGATGCATTATGGAGTTTTTTGTTGGCCAGGAACTGGACCGGCAGGACCTTGCATCGAGGCTTGTTTATGAGGGATACACGGCAGAGGCATTGATTGATGATGTGGGCCAGTTCAGCATACGCGGTTCTGTCATGGATATCTTTTCCCCGGGCATGGATCTTCCCGTGCGCATCGATATGTTTGGTGATACCATTGAAGAGATAAAGACCTTTGATGCAGCTACACAAAGGTCAAAGGGTTATGCGGACTCGGCCCTGGTCCTCCCGGTCACAGAGGTGTTGTGGGACAGGGGGCATACCAGACAGGCCAGGCCCTTTCTTCGGCGCATGAAGGATGAATGGGTTGGCAGCATGATCAATGACCTGGAAAGAGGCATTCCTGTACCCGGGATCGAGTCATATCTGCCGCTGTTCTATGAAAAAACTGCCTCTGTCTATGACTTTTTTGGGCCGGGCGCAGGCATCATATGCCCTGATACCCCTGATATGAAGGCCATGTGGAAGAATACGCTCCGCATGTATGCAAAGGCACATGAAAAGGCCTCGATGCACCGTAGCGGTCTTTTGCAGCCAGAGTCCATGATCATGGATCCTGATAAATTTTCCTTGTCTGGTTCTGGCCCTGGGTTCATGCATGAATACTCCACCTCCCTTGGCACAAAAAACAGCCAGGCGATCTCTTTTGCCCCTTTTTCAATCGAGACATCCCATGGAAATGAGGTCCTTATTGATCGTCTGGAAGAGATGTTTCGTTCAGATGTCCGGGTCTTTATTTTCTGCCCGGCCGAAATTCAGGCGCAGAGGCTTTGCTGGGCACTTGAACAAAGGGGGATTCCATCTGAGACGATCCAGGCAGCAGATTGTCTTGACCCACACAATATCAAAAAGGTTGTAAGGGTGGTTGAATCCGCTTTGTCCTCGGGGTTTGTGCTCTATGACCCGGGCATGGCCTTTATCCCCTTTGGCACAAAGGCAAAGGGTGTAAAGAAAAAGGCAGCACCCGGTGTGCCCGTGATAAACCCCTTTACCCAGCTCAATATGAATGACCCGGTGGTACACCGTGATAACGGGATCGGCGTCTTCAAGGGAGTGGAACGCATGGATATCCAGGGGGTCAAGAGCGATTTTGTCATGATTGAATACCTCGGCGGAGACCGTCTCTATGTGCCGGTGTACCGGCTTTCTTTGCTCCAGCGCTATATCGGCAGCCCTGATGCATTTATTGTGGACCGGCTCGGCGGCAAACGCTGGTCAAAGGCAAAGGCAAAGGCAAGACAGTCAGTGGCCGCAATGGCAAAAGAGCTTGTGGACATATATGCAAAGAGGGAGGCATCCAAAGGGTTTTCTTTTGATATATCAAACAGGTATCTATCTGACTTTGAAGATGGATTTCCCTATGACGAGACACCGGACCAGCAAAAGGCCATCGAGGATATGTATGCGGACATGGCATCTTCAAGGCCCATGGACCGTCTTGTCTGTGGTGATGTGGGATACGGCAAGACCGAGGTTGCCCTGAGGTCTGCCTTTGCAGCGGCCATTGCCGGCCGACAGGTCGCAGTTCTTGTGCCCACAACGCTCCTTGCCCGCCAGCACACCGACACCTTCAGGCAGCGCCTCATGAACTGGCCTTTAAGGGTGGAGGGCCTTACGAGTTTTTCCACTTCAGTCGCCAATGCAGCTGTGCGTGAAGACCTGGCAGCGGGCCGGGTGGATATCATCATAGGCACCCATGGCCTTCTTTCAAAAAAGGTGAAATTCCATGACCTGGGCCTGCTCATCGTGGACGAGGAACACCGTTTCGGGGTAAGTCACAAGGAACGCATAAAGGCCATGCGTGCCGAGGTGGATATCCTTACGCTGACTGCCACACCCATACCAAGGACATTGAATATGGCCATGTCCGGCATAAGGGACCTGTCTGTCATCGAGACGCCGCCTGCAAAGAGAAAGGCCATTGAAACCCTTGTGTCACGTTTTGATGACGATGAGATAGCCCAGGCCATCAACAGGGAGATATTCAGGGGAGGGCAGGTATTCTTTGTCCACAACCGTGTTGCGTCCATTGCTTCCATGACAGCGCACATAAAGGCCATCTGTCCACAAGCAAGGGTGGAGACGGCACATGGACAGATGCCCAAGGCACAGCTCAACCGTGTCATGGAACGGTTTGTGTCACGCTCGTGCAATGTTCTTGTAACCTCTGCCATTATCAGTTCAGGCATAGATATACCCACGGCCAATACCATCATTATCCACCGTGCCGATTATTTCGGTCTGGCCGATCTCTACCAGTTAAGGGGAAGGGTGGGCCGATCAACGACCCGGGGCTATTGCCTGCTGTTGCTCCCTGAGACCGGGCAGATTACAAAGGATGCGCACAAGAGGCTTTCCGCCTTAAAGACCTATGAATCCCTGGGCGCGGGTTTCCAGATGGCCATGATGGACATGGAGATACGGGGCGCCGGAGATATCCTCGGCAAGGCCCAGTGGGGTCAGGTTACCGCCATAGGCTATGAACTCTACCAGCAGATGCTCGAAGATGCGGTGTCGCGTCAAAATGGGCAGGAGCCCAAAGAACAAATAGATCCGGAGATATCCATAGGAATGGACGCCTTTTTGCCTGAAGACTATTGCCCGGATCAGCATCTCAGGCTCGGGCTGTATAAGAGGCTCTCTATGGCGGCAAAAGACGAGATCGACACCATCTACCAGGAGATAAACGATGTCTACGGTCCCATGCCTTCTCCGGTAAAGACCCTGTTCGGGATCACCGAGTTGAGGATCATGCTGCGCGATATGGGTGTCAAAAAGCTCGAAAGGATCACAGACAGGTTGAGGTTGTACCCTGCGCGTGATACACAGATAGACCTGTCCGGGCTTGTGGCCATGGTTGAACAAAGAAAGGGACGCATGTATCCGGACGGGAGAATAGATATCCCGCTGAAGAGCCCGGAGGTGATCTTTGAGATACGCGATATCCTGTCTCATCTTTTTTAGCCTCATCTTTACGGCATGCACGCAGCAAAAGGATGGCTGCTGTATACGCGTGGGCCAGACCTGTATAACAACTGAAGAGTTTTGTTCAAGGCTTGAACGCTTTGCAGAGGAGTCCATGATCGATTCAAAGGCGGATCTCGACAGGATGAAGCCGGTCCTTGTGGATAATATGGTTGAGGAGATGCTCGTTCTCCAGTATGCCGCGGATAACCAGATCATTGTGAGCGAACAGGAGGTGGATATTGCGATAAGGGGCATTATGGACGGGATAAAAAAAGAGGATATGGATAGGATGTTTACAGAAGAATGCCGCACAATGGACGATATCCAAGGATTTGTCCGCAAACATTCCATTATAAACAAGACCATAGATCGTGCAGTGGGAAGAAAGATCGTGGTGGACGACACGGATATAGAGGCCTTTTACAAAGACAACAGGTCCGATTATATGCGTCCTGCATCTGTGGAACTCTACCATGTATTCACAAAGGAAAAGACAAAGGCAAGGATTGCCCTTTCCATGCTGCGTTCAGGGACAAGTCTCGGTTATGTGGTGCATCGCTATTCCGTGTCAAGCGATGCAAAAGACAATGGTTTCATGGGGGTCTTTGTCAGGGGTGAACTCCCGGACAAGATTGAGAGCGTGGTCTTTTCTCTTCCAGAGAGGCGTTTTTCCCGGATCATCAAGACCATGAGCGGGTACCACATCTTTTATGTGGAGAACAAGGCCAAACCGGGGATGTTAGGGATTGAAGAGGTTAGTGACAAGATACGCCAGGAACTCATGGATGAGCGTTTTGAAAAGGAATATGCCCTGTGGATAAAGGGCCTTATGGAAAAATACAAACCAGAGGTGAATTATGACAAGATCAAAAAGATATCGGTTAATCAGCCTTGACAGGCTGGTTTGTTTCATTTGTGTGATTGGCCTTGTTCCCGCCCTTATGGCCGCTATCGTCTCTCCCCTGCATGCAGAGATGATAGACGGGATTGTGGCCGTGGTGGACGACAATATCATCATGATGTCACAGCTCAGGGCGCGCATGGATACACTGGATGCGGATTATAAAGACAAGGCCGCCCAAAGGCAGGTGCTCAGACTCATGATAGAGGACATGGTCGTTGAAAAGAGTTATGCCTCCATGGGCTTTTTGGCGATTGCCCCTGAGCGGATAGATGCCCTCACAAAGTCATCCGGCATGGATGAACGAGATGCAAGGCTCTACCTCATGAAACAGGGACTCATGGATATGATGGTCAAATCCAGGGTGGTCGTCACGGACAGGATGCTCAATGAATATTACGGGAGTCATGGTGAATACAGCGGCAATGAATCCCTGAGGCTCAAACAGATCATAGTCATGGATAATCCCCAAAAGGTAAAACAGGCCATGAGCGCGCTTGACAATGGCGAGCAATTCGATAAGGTCGCGCTGGAGGTTTCAGATGTCCTGGCCGGAAACAAGGCGGATATCGGATGGGTGGCCATAGAAAACCTTTCAGAAAACACAGGTAAGGCCCTTGAAAAAGCAAAACCCGGAGAAATAATAGGCCCGGTCAAGGGTCCCCAATGCACCTTTATCTTCAAGGTGGTGGACAGGAAGGTCCGGGGAAAAAAGGCATTCGATGAGACAAGGCAGAAGATCATGGAACAACTCCAGGCAAAATATCAAAGGGAGGCCTTTAATTACTGGCTCAATACCATGATGTCTGAACATTTTATCGGAGTGTATCTTTAGGCAATGAAGGAATTCATTGAGGTCAGAAAGGCCAGGGAGCATAACCTCAAGGGGATTGATGTCAAGATACCCAGAAACGCCTTTGTAGTTGTCACCGGTGTTTCGGGTTCCGGCAAATCATCTTTGGCCTTTGACACCCTTTATGCAGAGGGGCAGAGACGCTATGTGGAGTCCCTGAGTGCCTATGCCAGGCAGTTTCTCGAACAGATGCCCAAGCCAAAGGTGGATTCCATTGAAGGGCTGTCCCCGGCCATTGCCATTGAACAAAAGACCACCTCGAACAACCCCAGGTCAACCGTTGCCACGATAACAGAGATATATGACTATCTCAGGGTACTCTATGCCCGTGCAGGCATACCAAGATGTTATAAATGCGGCCGTGCAATCGAATCCATGACGCAGCAGCAGATGGCCCATAGTGTTGCTGCACTGCCCGAGGGGCAAAGGGTTATCATATATGCCCCGGTGGTAAGACAGAGAAAGGGTGAATATGCCGCTTTTTTCGAACGCATGACAAAAGACGGCTTTGTAAGGATACGCATCGATTCCGTGATCTATGAAATGGAGGAACTGCCTGTCCTGGACAAAAACAAAAAGCACGATATCGATGTGGTGGTGGACCGCATCATCATAAAACCAGGTATCCTGTCCAGGCTGGCCGATTCCATAGAGATCGCGTGCCGGCTTTCAGATGGTATCCTCAGGGTAGGGGTCGGGAAAGGACAGGAGATGGTCTTTTCCGAACAGTACAGCTGCCCGGTATGCAATATCTCGTATCCGGAGATTACACCCGCCATGTTTTCCTTCAATAATCCCAGGGCCGCATGCGAGACCTGCAAAGGCCTGGGCGTCCTCCTGGAGGTGGATGAAGGGCTCGTGGTACCAAACCCCGGTCTTTCCATGGTAAAGGGGGCCATTGCGCCATGGGGCGTGCCTCCGGGGCGTTTTGCCATGCGCATGATAAGAAAGCTGGCACGCAAACACGGGTTTGATGTGCATACCCCGTTTAATGAACTCCCAGTCGAGGTGCAACAAATCATCCTTTACGGTGACAACCGCCGGTATGAGGGGGTTGTCCCAAACCTTGAGCGGCGTTCAAAAAAGAGCGAGACCGGCGATATCAGGGGGGATGTCTCGCGTTATCTCGACATGAAGGCATGCCCTGCCTGTAACGGGGCCAGGCTGAAAAAAGAGATCCTCAACGTGTTTGTGGGCGACAAAAACATTGCCGAACTCACAGACCTGAGCATTGACGAGGTTCTTGGTTTTTTTAAGGATCTCCGGCTGGATACAAAGAGGCAGAAGATTGCATCTGAACTGATCAGGGAGATCAACAGCCGGCTTGGCTTCCTCACCTCTGTGGGCCTGGGATACCTCAGTCTGAGCCGTCGTGCCGGGACACTCTCCTCTGGAGAGGCCCAGCGCATCCGTCTGGCGACACAGATAGGTTCCGCGCTCATGGGGGTCATGTATGTGCTGGATGAGCCATCGATCGGCCTTCACCAGAGGGACAATGCCCGCCTGATAAAGACACTTGAACGGCTCAGAGACCTGGGCAATACCGTTATTGTGGTGGAACACGATGAAAACACCATGCGTGCCTGTGACCATATTATAGACCTTGGACCGGGCGCAGGGGAAGCAGGCGGCCAGGTGGTGTTTGAAGGCAGACCCCATGCAATCCTCAAGGACGAAAACTCCCTTACAGGCCAGTATCTTTGTGGCAAGAAACAGATCCATGTGCCCGGAAAGAGGAGACAGCCGGGTACAAAATACCTCAAGATAAGAGGGGCGTCCCTGAACAACCTTAAAGATATTGACGTGGACCTGCCCCTGGGGCTCTTTATATGCACCACAGGTGTCTCGGGTTCAGGAAAGTCAAGCCTGATCGTGGACACGCTCTATCCATACCTTTCAAAGAGCCTTTCGGGTTCGCGTAATCTTCCAGGGCATATCCTGGAGATCAAAGGGGTTGAATACATAGACCGGGTGATCAATGTGGACCAGAGCCCTATCGGCAGGACACCCCGATCAAACCCCGCGACCTATACCGGGGTATTCACCTATATCCGTGAGCTCTTCAGCCTGCTGCCAGAGGCCCGGGCGCGGGGATACCGGCCCGGGAGGTTCAGCTTCAATGTAAAGGGAGGTCGCTGCGAGGCATGTAGCGGGGACGGTGTGCTGCGCATAGAGATGCATTTTTTGCCGGACGTGTATGTGGTCTGTGATGAATGTCATGGAAGGCGGTTCAATGAGGAGACCCTGCAGATAAAATACAAGGGTTTTTCCATTGCAGATTGTCTGGATATGAGTGTGTCCCAGGCCCTTGATGTCTTTAATGCAGTACCCAGGATAAAGAAAAAGCTCCAGACCCTGGTGGACGTGGGTATGGACTATATAAAGCTCGGTCAGAGCGCCATCACCCTTTCAGGAGGAGAGGCACAAAGGATAAAGCTTTCACGGGAGCTGTCAAAACGTTCCACAGGAAAGACCGTCTATATCTTGGATGAGCCTACAACAGGCCTTCATTTCGATGATGTCGACAAACTCCTGAAGGTGCTTCATCGCCTGGTGGACCAGGGCAATACCGTGATCGTGATAGAACACAATATGGAGATCATCCGGTCAGCAGACTATCTGATTGACCTTGGTCCCGAAGGAGGGGAGCAGGGGGGGCGCATTCTGGTAAAGGGCACACCGGGAAAGGTTTCTCAAACGGATGAATCCTATACCGGCGCATTTTTAAAAGAAAACATGGAGCACAGGCCGTGACCCCCTGAATCCATAGACTCTCGGAGGTAATGTAAAATGTACAATGATATAGCAAATGCGGTTGATGCCATACGCAGGGCAAATCACGTATGTGCGTTTACAGGCGCGGGTATCTCTGTGGAAAGCGGTATCCCTCCCTTCAGGGGCGAGACAGGGTTATGGTCCAGATATGACCCCATTATTCTCGATACAGGGTATTTTTTTGAGCACCCGGCCGAATCCTGGCGCGTGATAAAAGATATCTTTTATGATTCCTTTGGCAAGGCCTCGCCCAATGAGGCACACTTGGCCCTTGCGCGCATGGAGGCCCACTCTTTTCTCGACGCCATCATCACCCAGAACATAGACAATCTGCACCAGGCGGCAGGCAGCAAAAAGGTATATGAATATCACGGCACAGTGACTACCCTCAGCTGTACACGCTGCGGGCATACCTTTGATGCAAAAGATATCTCCCTGAATACCCTTCCCCCGAAATGCAGCCGATGTGGCGGGGTCCTGAAACCTGACTTTGTATTTTTCGGCGAGGCCATCCCGCATAAAGCCCGAACAGGTGCCCTTGAAGAGGCCAGGCAATCGGATGTGTTTATTGTTATCGGAACCACAGGAGAGATCATGCCCGCCTCGCAAATACCAAGCATGGCAAAGGCAAACCATGCCCTGATCATAGAGATCAATCCAGAGGAGACCGCATTCACCCGGAAAATAACCGATATATTCCTCAATGCAAAGGCAACCGTAATGATGCAGCTTCTGGAAGAGGGGCTGGAGGCAGACCGGTAGGTAGGAAGTTATGGCGGTTTGCCAAGGGACAATCCAGAGATTACTGAAGGGCTATCTCCTGAACCTTTTTCTCCCCTCGTAGCGCCTCTATCGCCACCTTTGCCTTGAATTCCCTGCTGTGTTTTTTCCTCATAGATTTCCTCCTTAGATAATTTTTTTCTATGAAAAATCCACCTTAATGTCATCAATTTTT
>JAYEKR010000236.1:0-2024 GCA_034661115.1 Thermodesulfobacteriota bacterium
GCACACACAGATACAAAGGCCGTGGTGATTGCCGGCACAAGACATGTCCTCAAAGACCTTAAATGGCAGGCAACACCGGAACCTTCCCTTGCAGACCGGCTTCAATACAGAAACCCTTTTTCCATCGTCATGTGGCCCGATTTCCTTATGCATGGCCATGCTATCGGGCTTGATATCTCCGGGATGTCGCCAAAAACCTGCCCTTATCCGCCCATGCAGGCCATGAACCTCATGCCTTTTTCATCCCTTACCGCCTCAGCAGACGGGGTTATTCTCCTGCCGGAACAGGAGATCTAAACCCCCGGGACACTACTTATACTGTGCCTCGATATCTTTTTTATAGCATTGAGTAACCACACGGCGCTTGAGCTTCATGGTCTGTGTGAGCATGCCGTTGGCCAGGGTAAAGTCCTCGCTTAAAAAGACAAATTTTCTGGGTATCTCGTATCCGCCATATTTACCCTTGAGGTGGCTGACAACCTTGTCAGTAATAAGATCATGGATCTCCCTGGACGCTACCAGCTGTTCAGGGTCTGTCGGCAGGTTATGCCTTGTGGCATATTTGCCAAGGACCTCGAGGTCAGGATGTAACAGGCAGATATTATAGGGTTTGCCTTCACCAAAGATCATGGCGTTTGCCACCTCAGGTATCAGCTTGATCTCTTCTTCAATACCGGACGGAAAGACATATTTGCCGTTTTCCAGCTTAAACTGTTCCTTGATGCGGCCCGTGATATAGAGAAAGCCATCCTGGTCAAGCCTTCCCCTGTCACCGGTACGGAAACCTTTGTCATCGGTCATCACGGCCTTTGTCGCCTCGGGCTTGTTATTGTATCCCTGCATCACATTCGGACCATATACAATGATCTCGCCATCGTCCGCATCCTCCTGCACCACGGATGAGTCAATCACCACCTTGACACGTTCAACCGGCTGTCCCACGCTGCCTAAACGATAGGCATCTCTACAATTCATGCTGACTGCCGGCGAGGTCTCGGTCAACCCGTAACAATCGTACAAGGGTACACCCATATTAAAGAAAAACTGTGCAATCTTGGGATTCATGGTGGCGCTGCCGGTCAATGCACCCTGCAAATGTCCCCCTAAACGCTGCCTGACCTTGGAAAAGACAAGCCGGTCAAGGATGAACTCCTTGACCGATGTCACAGGGTCCACATGTCCCTGCTCCTGAAGTCTATGTTTTTCCTCTGAGGTCTTTACTGCCATGTCAAACAGCCTGAGTTTGATACCGCCTTCTTCCTTCATTTTGGCCTGGATCCCGTCATAGATCTTGTTAAAGATGCGCGGCACGGCAATAATAAACGAGGGCTGAACCAGGGCAAGGTCTTCGGCAAGGGTCTTCACCGATTCCATAAAACCAATGGAACCCCCGAACTGAAGCCAGTTGTAAAGCTCTGCGGTCTGGCCAAATGAATGCGCCCAGGGCAGGATAGACAGGCTTCTGGAATCCTTGTCCAGTTCCGGGAATAGGTGAAAACCGCTCCTGGCGCAATGGGTAAGGTTGCCGTGGGACAGCAGCACGCCCTTTGGATCTCCGGTAGTCCCCGAGGTATAGATCAAAACGGCTGTGTCATATGCCCCTGGCTGGGTGGAAGGTACCACCCTGTTTTTACCGGCCTCTTCCAGGGCCGCCATGGTATTTTCTCCCTTTCCATCGATGAGTATGATCTTCTCCAGGCCTTCGATCTCCCGGGTGAACCCCTTGATCTTTTCATAGATCTCGGGCTTCGACACAAGCAGCACCTTGATTGCGCTGTCCCTGATGATATATCTCCAGACATCCATGAGTTCGGCCTCGTACATGGGTATAAACCTGGCCTGAAGGCCATAGGTCGCAAACGCGGCAATGGCCCATTCAGGACGGTTATTGGCGATGATACCCACGGCATCACCACTGGAAACACCGAGCCCGGCAAGTCCTGCCCTGAAATTGTCCACCCGCACGCCTGTCTCTTTATATGACATCCATTCAACGGTTTTTCCATCCGATCTCTTGACCCCGA
>JAYEKR010000237.1:0-2002 GCA_034661115.1 Thermodesulfobacteriota bacterium
AAAACTTTAAAAAGGTGGCCATACTTTCTTGTGGTTTCTGTTCCAATTTCAATGGGGTTGGTGGTGTAAAGGGGATAAAAACCCTTAGTGGATATCTGAAAAAATGGGATAAAGAGATTCTTGTTGCAGAGTGTATTAATGTTGCCTGCTGCGAATCAATAATGCAGGAGGCCATAAATATATACATCAAACCCGTTATATCAAGATGTGATGTGCTTATAATGTTGAGTTGTGCGGGAGGAGTCAAGACTGCCTTTTTATGTAACCCGGGTATTCCAATATTTGGTGCCTTGGATTCCTGTGGTTCTTCAACTATATCACGCAGCGATGATTATGTGGCACACAGCATATGCAGTTTCTGCGGACAATGTGTGCTTACATATACCGGAGGGATATGTCCCATAGGTGAATGTAGTGCTAATCTAAAGTACGGGCCCTGCAAAGATGCCCCTATGTATGGTGCAAACAGGCAATGCGTCTTGAATAGCGGGCATAACTGTGTCTGGAGAGAAATCACTGATAGAGGTGGCGATCTGGAGGCACTAAAGGGGCTTAAACATATGCATAATGAACACCAGGAAAGGCCTGTTATACCTGAGGGTAGAGGCGAACCGTCGTCTGTTTTTATAAAAACACCTCTGGCCTGGTTTATGGCACATACCAATCGTATCCTGGCAAGGTTGGCTTACCTTATAAGATAAAGGGAGACAGGAGACAGGAGACAGGAGACCAAATCCCGGACATGTTAAGTATCGGTCCTTCCTGATTTATATAAACCCGCATGAGCGCTGGTGCGCTCACAACCAGGGACGGGGAAAAAGGCCTCACCGCTGAGGAGCAGAGGACGCGGAGTTAGATCCCTATATAATATCACAAGGATAACCGTCACCCCCGCCTGCCTGCGTGCAATGCACTTCGCAGACGGGAATGACGGGAGGGGAACGGGAATGGCCTTTACAAAAGATTGTTCCGGTGCTATCCCTGACTTGGTAATCAATGTCACCACCATTATAAGGAGATTATTTTTATGAAAAAACACAGTCTGAGTTTTCTTGCCGGTATGATTCTTGTTGCATTCATGTCTTTTCCAGCCAGTGCCCATTTCGGCATGCTCATCCCATCTGATACGATGATTGAACAGGGTGGAGATTCAATGGTGAATCTAGAACTCATGTTCGCCCATCCCTTTGAAGGCAATGGCATGGATATGGAAAGACCCCTTGAGTTCGCAGTGGTCAGGGATGGTCAAAAGACAGACCTTCTTTCCACGCTTGAGCCTGCAGACATTATGGGCCACAAGGCGTGGGAGACAAAATACCGGATAAAAAGACCAGGGGTCTATACCTTTTATGCAGAGCCGAGGCCGTATTGGGAACCCTCGGAAGACTGCTATATAGTGCATTACACCAAGGTAATAGTGGAGGCATACGGGCTTGAGGCCGGCTGGGACAGGGAACTGGGCCTGAAGACGGAGATCGTGCCCCTGTCAAGGCCTTTTGGTCTTTATACGGGGAACGTATTTCAGGGCATAGTAAAGCTGGAGGGCAAACCCTGTCCATTTGCAGAGATCGAGGTGGAATATTATAACAAGGCCCGACAGTACCATGCCCCTGCGGGTTGCATGGTTACACAGGTGATCAGGGCGGATAAAAACGGGGTGTTTACCTATGCCGCGCCAAAGGCAGGATGGTGGGGCTTTGCCGCATTGAATACAGCAGATAAAAAGATAGAGAAAAACGGGAAGCAAAAGGACGTGGAGATCGGTGCCGTTATATGGGTGCGGTTTTGTGATATGAAGTAGACCATGCATATCGCAGAAGGAATTTTGTCCACCCCTGTACTTGTATCAGGGATTGTACTGGCAGGGGTCGGAGTAGGCATCGGCCTGAAAAAGATGGATTATGACAATATACCCATGGTTGCCCTGATGTCGGCGTGTTTTTTTGTGGGGTCCATTATCCATGTACCCATAGGCCTGTCAAGTGTGCATCTTTTGCTCAAC
>JAYEKR010000238.1:0-10223 GCA_034661115.1 Thermodesulfobacteriota bacterium
TTCGTGCTCCATAAGATTGGGATTTCCCATCATCTGCAACATGAGGCCATGGTTTTCAGCGAGATAGCAACTGATTTCATCAACAGAGAGCTTTGAAGGTTCGATCCTGCAGGGATACCTTTTCAACTTTTCGGCAACCTTTAAAAAATCCGTATCTGTCCAATTACTGCTGACGATGAGATCTCTTCTGATCTCATCGAGATTCAAATCGAGATCAGAAAAATGTGAAAGGAGGGTTGTCCCCATCTCACTGAAAAAAACTCCGATAACCATATTCAACTTCTTCATTCGGCTCTGTTTTTCCATGTTTTCAAACACCTTGTGGATGATCATGGTAACCATCAATACCTCTATAAAAACAAAGGCAATATCTCCTACCAGAAAGATGAAGATATGGTGTGAATCATGGAATATCAAATAATGGATATAGTAGGTTGAAACAGAGAAAACGATAAGCACCGCACCAAACCAGATTTGCTTTAAAAGCTTTTTCACAAAACAACTCCTCCATATGAACGTATTGATGGAACTGTTGCATAACAAAATAAGACCTGTCAAACCACTTTCCACCACAATCCCCATTGAATGAACCATCAATGTTGTTGCCTTTAAGTGGACTCTATGTAATAGATAGACGTTAACTTTTAAAAAGATTATTTATTCAAGGAGGAAATATGTCGGATATTGTAATTGTGAGTGGTGTTCGGACTGCAGTAGGGACCTTTGGCAAGGGCCTGAAGGATGTCCCGGCAAAGGACCTGGGTGCGCTTGTCATTCGGGAAAGCCTTTTAAGGGCCGGTCTCAAGCCTGCATTTTTAGATAATGAAAGGGCGTTTCGTGCGGATGCATGCAAAGACACCCCGCTTTCTCCAATTGAAAAAAAATACATGGACTGGGCAGATGACCTCAATGAGATCGAAATCGACGAGGTGATCATGGGAAACGTGATCCAGGCAGGCCAGGGTCAAAACTCCGGCAGGCAGGCCATGATACGGGCCGGGCTTCCAAAGGAGACCTCTGCCATCACGGTCAACAAGATATGCGCCTCGGGCATGAAGGCACTGGCACTGGCCGCGGCCACGATCAAGGCCGGGGACAATGAGGTGGTGGTTGCCGGCGGCATGGAAAACATGAGCGATGTACCCTATGCCCTTCCAAAGGCCAGGTGGGGATACCGCATGAATATGCCCAAAGGGGATCTCCTGGACCTCATGGTATATGACGGTCTCTACGAAATCTTCTATGGATACCACATGGGCATGACTGCGGAAAACATTGCAGATAAATACAGCATCACCCGGAAAGAACAGGACGAAATCGGCCTTGAAAGCCACAAAAGGGCCATGAGGGCCATCAAAGAAGGCAGGGTAAAAGACGAGATCGTCCCTGTCACCATCCCGCAGAGAAAGGGAGATCCGGTTATCTTTGATACAGACGAAAGGCCCATGGATACCACCATGGAAAAGATGGCACGACTCAAACCTGCCTTTAAAAAAGACGGCACGGTCACCGCGGGAAATTCCTCCGGGATAAACGATGCATCTGCCGCGTGCCTCATTATGACCGCGGAAAAGGCGAAACAACTGGGTCTCAAACCCCTTGCACGAATAAAGGGCTATGCATCGGGCGGTGTGGACCCCGCATATATGGGCCTGGGCCCGATCCCGGCAACAAGGAAACTCTTTAAGATTACAGGAACAGACATCAAGGACTACGGGCTGGTCGAACTGAACGAGGCCTTTGCATCGCAGACGATTGCCTGCATCAGGGAGCTTGGCATGGATATGGATATCACCAATGTCAACGGCTCAGGTATCTCTATCGGTCACCCTATCGGATGCACAGGCACCAGAATTGTTGTGTCCCTGATAAACGAGATGAAAAAGAGACAGACCAATCTGGGCCTTGCGACCCTGTGTATCGGCGGCGGACAGGGCATGGCCATGGCCATAGAGGCGGTTTAGACATGTCAAAAGGGCAGCAAAACCATAATAGACCTGCTGCCCTTTTAAAAACGCTATGGACCCCCTCCGCAATCAAGGATGGTCCGCACGGGCAACTTTTATAAAATTTACTGTTAAATCATATAATTATATACTTGGAATGGCTTATTCCTGGATTTTTTTTAAAAATTGTATTCAATATCCAATAAAGGAGGGGTTTATGTATAAAGGAGGGGTTTATGTACAAATCTTATGATGAGGCCTATCGCCTGTCCATGGAGGACAGGGAGGGATTCTGGGCAGTAGCCGCGTCCATGATTCAATGGGACAAAAAATGGGACAAGGTCCTGGATGAAAGCAATCCGCCCTTTTACCGCTGGTTCAAGGGCGGGAAGATGAACACCTGCTACAACAGCCTGGACTATCATGTATCCACGGGCAGGGGAGACCAGACAGCCATTATCTATGACAGCCCTGTTACATCCACCAGCAAAAAAATCTCTTATAGGGATCTGCTCGATAAGGTCTCCCTCTTTGCCGGGGTATTAAAGGGGCTCGGCATTGAAAAAGGCGACCGGGTAGTGATCTACATGCCCATGATCCCTGAAACCGTTGTTGCCATGCTGGCCTGCGCCCGCATAGGTGCGGTACACTCCCTTGTATTCGGCGGTTTTGCCGCAAACGAGCTTGCGATACGTATAGATGATGCCAAACCCAGGCTGATCATCAGTGCATCCTGCGGCATAGAACCCAGGGGGCCTATCCCGTACAAGCCCCTCATGGACAGGGCCATTGAGCTTTCCAGCCACAAACCGGATAAATGTGTGATCTTTCAGCGGTCCCAGGTCAGGGCCGACCTGGTTGAAGGGCGTGACTTGGACTGGGATGAGGCATTAAAAGGGGCCAGCCGGGCTGAATGTGTATCCATGGATGCAACCGACCCCCTGTACATCCTCTATACCTCGGGCACAACCGGGATTCCCAAGGGTGTGGTAAGGGACAATGGCGGGCATGCGGTCGCACTGAAATGGAGCATGAAAAACATCTATGGAGTTGATCCGGGGGATGTCTTCTGGGCCGCCTCCGATGTCGGCTGGGTCGTGGGTCATTCATATATTGTCTATGGCCCACTTCTCCTCGGTGCCACCACTGTACTCTACGAGGGAAAACCCATAGGGACGCCGGATCCGGGCGCCTTCTGGAGGGTGATAAACGAACACAAGGTCAAGGTATTGTTTACCGCGCCAACTGCCTTCCGGGCCATTAAAAAAGAAGACCCGAACGGCGATTACCTGAAAAAATATGACCTTTCAGTCCTTAAATACCTCTTCCTTGCCGGAGAAAGGCTTGATCCTGACACATACCACTGGGCCAGCGCAATGCTGAATGTGCCGGTTATAGATCACTGGTGGCAGACAGAGACCGGCTGGCCCATAGCCGCAAACTGTATGGGTATCGAAGGATTACCCATCAAGGCCGGATCACCCACAAAGGCGGTCCCGGGTTACGATATACGGATACTGGATGAAAACGCCAGGGAGGTAGAGGATGGAACGGAAGGGTTTATCAGCATCCGGTTACCGCTACCTCCGGGATGCCTGTATACTCTCTGGCAAAGGGATGATGCCTATGTCTCATCCTACCTGCGCGAATATGACGGATATTACGCCACCGGCGACGGGGGATTCAAAGACCAGGACGGTTACCTCTTTATCATGGGCCGGGTAGACGATGTAATCAATGTCGCGGGACACCGGCTTTCTACCGGAGGCATGGAAGAGGTGGTGGCAAACCACCAGGATGTGGCCGAATGTGCGGTTATCGGCGTGGATGACCGGCTCAAAGGACAGGTCCCTGTGGGGCTGGTGGTCCTCAAGGCAGGGACATCAAAAGAGATTGATGCAATTACAAAGGAAATTGTGGGCATGGTGCGTTCCCAGATAGGGGCCCTTGCGTGTCTAAAGGATATCAGCTCTGTCAAACGGCTTCCAAAGACACGCAGCGGCAAGATTCTCAGGGGCACCATGCGAAAGATTGCAGACGGTAGGGAATACAAGACGCCATCCACTATTGAAGACCCTGCGGTCCTTGACGAAATCTCCGAATCACTGGGAAAAATCGGGTATCCCAGGTAAGCCAGGCAACAGGGTCCAGGCAATCTGCAACTGTTTGATATAACTGGATTCCCGCCTGCCTGTCTGCGTGCGACACACTTAGCAGGCGGGAATGACAAAAAAGGGACGGGAAAATGCCCGTCCCTTTTCCTTTTATTTAAGGGTGACCCCCCTTTCGGGGGGGTCTGGGGTATGGTTATTCCCTTTGTCCATGTCTGAACATCAGGGAAAGGGTTACCATCAATAATACAAAGATCCAGGTATAACCGGGAGAACCGGCCGCTGCGACAAAGCACTGTGCTCCGCCATCACTATCATTGGAGGCAATCGCCGTTGACGAGGCGTCCGCCTTTTGCGTGGCAGGTGCTTCCCAGGCTGATTTATCAGCGATATCATGGACACCCTCGCCTGTAATCGCATTATATGCGTTCACACATCCACCTGCGTCCACAAGTATATTCGTGTAATCATCACCATCAATAATCGAGGTCCTGACAATACGATCCCTTACCTCATTGTATCCAAGTTCAGGTGACTGGGAGATGACCATGCCCGCCACTGCACTGACAAAGGGGGCGGCATAGGAGGTTCCTGAGGCCCATGTGCATACGCCTCCATCATTGTCCGTTGTCTTCAGGCCCTGCCCCGGGGCGGCCACATCGACACTGTAATATCCATAGTTGGAAAAACTCGCCAGGTCGCCATAATTATTCATGGCCGCCACTGCAATGACATTATCCATGGTAAAGTTTGAGGGATAATGCGCCACCTCGTCATTATCCTGTGAGGAATTACCGGCAGAGGCAATAAACAAAACCCCATTGGCCCTGGCATAGTCAATGGCATCCTTCAAGGCATTCGAATATGAGGTGAACCCCCAGCTTGCATTGATGATGTCTGCACCATGGTCAACCGCATAGTATATTGCATCCACTGCATCGGAAATATATCCCTTGCCGTCGCTGCCGAGAAACTTGAGCGGCATGATCTTTACATCGATGTTCCATGCCACACCGGCATAGGCAATGTCATTGTTCGCCTGCGCTGCAATGATACCCGCCACCCTGGTACCGTGATGATAATCGTCATCCGGGCAGGAATCATTGTTTATGAAATCATAACCACTGACAAGCATATTCTGGAGATCAGGGTGATCCAGGTCAACGCCTGAATCGATAAGCGCGATAACGACCTCATTTCCCATATCTGTACCGATATGCGCCCAGGCATCTTCAAGCCCTGTGTCCACCCACTGCCAGGACGAATAAGCCCAGTCACTCGGAACCTCTTCCACCTCAACCAGGTAATTGGGCTCCACATAAGCCACATCTCCCCTGTCTGAAAAATTCTCAATGCCTTCTGCTGTATCATCCACCGCGACTACAGCAGGTCTGGATTCCATACCTTCAGCAACCATACTGCTAAGCATGGAGGAGGAGGAATACTTGACAAGAACCTCACCCTTTTTGTATTCGCTGGCAAAAGTCGGCATCCCGACAAAGAAGAAAAACATGGTGAAAATCAATGTTGCCGTTCTTAACCCTTTCATCTCATACCCCCTGAATCTGTTTTTTTCGATTCACCCTCCTTATGGCAAGGTCGGTGCCAATCCTCGGGCAAGGGTAAATAAAAAAATTATCCTGTAATATTAGTTGGTTATTTCGTTGACTATAAGTTTAGTCGAATACAACGGGTACTGTTATGTAACCAGGAATACAAATCCTTTGTAACTGATTGTAACCAGCAACAAGAAAATATGATTTTGGATTGTAATTTTGTAACAACTCGATAAATCAGGGGGGGGACCTGAAAAAAGAAAAGGAGTACAAAAAAATGAAAGATATCTCATCATCCTTTGTCTTTATAATCTGTGGCTAAAAAGGGGATCCAGGATAAAGGGCAGTGCGGCTGAAGCCTCACTGCCTGAAGCGGGAATCCAGAAACGCTGAACCATCCCATATCTCAGGTATTACGTGAACTACAGGTCAAACAGGGATTTGGTCCTTTATCTTGTCCAGGTGCCTTTGATACTCCAGGCCCATCCGGTAAAACATGGTCCAGTCGAGTTCCTGCGGTCTTTTGTTGAGGTCGATCCCTGCAGATTGAGCCATACACTTAAGTTCATCGGGCAGGACATGGGCAAGACAGCCCCACGAGTTGGAGAGCTTTTTTCTCCTCTGCGAAAAGGCGGTATACACCAGCATCCGGAAGATATCCATATCCTTGGGGTCCATCTCCCCCACCCTGGGATCAAGCCGTATAACCATGGAGTCCACTTTGGGTCTCGGCCGAAAATTTTTTGGTCCCACTACAAAACCCTTCCGGGCGTAAAAACTTGCAGCGACCACCACGCTCAGGCCGGAATACGACCTGTCCCCTGGCCGGGCGCAAATCCTTTCCCCAACCTCTTTTTGCACCATGAGGGTCAGGGCGGATATCCAGCCGACACAGGTGGAAAAATGGTCAATAATGCGGGTAGCCATGTTGTAGGGAAGGTTTGCCACCACCATGGCACCCTCCGGGGTTATGGCCTGGATATCCTGTTCAAGGATATCCCCATGGATAAATTCCACATTCTTTTGGGTACAAAACTCATCTTCAAGGCGGGAAAAAAGGGCATCGTCCTTTTCAACGGCAATCACACTGCCTGCCCGCGCAGCAAGTGCCCTGGTCATTGTGCCCCTGCCCGGACCAATCTCCAGGACCACATCATCCGGCCCGGGTGCGGAAACCCCCATGATCCGATCGACAATATTGGTGTTTATCAAAAAATTCTGCCCGAGTGACCTCTTTGGCCCTGCTGAATCCAACATACCCTTTCCCCCATTCTGGATCATTCACTCTTCTCTTTGACATATATTGCCAGTTATATGAAATAAAAAAGGCCATGACAAAAAAACATCATGAAAAAAACGTAACCGTTCACGGAACGTGCTTTCCGCGTCACCCCCGCGAAGGCGGGGGTCCAGAAACGTGAATTATCTGGAACACTGGATTCCCGCCTTCGCGGGAATGACTGTGGTGGTGTTCCTGTTATTGTAACCGTTCACGGAACGTTGAACGTGGAAATTGGAACGTTGGCCTTTATGCTTTTGTACTGTTGACGAACGCATTCAATTGTAACCGTCAGCTCGTAAACTCGTTTCCTGTCTCCCCAATTTCTAATTTCTAATTTCAAGCCGTTCACGGCTACATTTCCAAATCCAAGCCGTTCACGGCTACACATCCAGCTCGTAAACTCGTTTCATTTCTCCCCAATTTCTAATTTCTAATTTCCAATTTCCAATTTCCAATTTCAAGCCGTGAACGGCTACTAAAAACCTTTCCCTGTCTTCTATTGTGGCAGCTCTCTTTCTTTTCCTTCACAGCCTTTGCATGACATGCTAATGTTGGATAAACTTCATCATACGCATTGGGAGGAACATCTTATGTATAAAACCCGTATTGTCTGGACCACATTGCTGTTTTTGTCTCTCTTTGTTTCAAGTACCACGCTGTCCGCATCCCCGGCCTCACAGGACTGGGTTGCAGATGTGGCTGAACAGGTGCTACCCAGTGTGGTCAACATCTCATCGACAAAGACGGTACAGGTACAGCAATCACCTCTTTTTGCCGACCCCTTTTTTCATAATTTCTTCAGGGAGACACCGCATAAGCGTGTTCAGAGGGCGCTTGGTTCCGGCGTCATCGTGACAGAGGACGGATTCATCATTACCAACAACCATGTTGTGGGCGGGGCAGACAAGGTAGAGGTACGACTCAGTGACGAAAGGGTCTTTCTGGCAAAGATCATCGGTGCAGACCCCAAAAGCGATATCGCCCTGATCAAGATCAATGCGGACAACCTCCCGGCCATTTCCATCGGTGACTCTTCAAACCTGAGAACAGGGTCATTCGTACTGGCCGTTGGCAACCCCTTCGGCCTGTCGCAGACCGTGACCATGGGCATTATAAGTGCAACTGGAAGATCCGGACTTGGGATTACAGACTATGAAAATTTCATCCAAACCGATGCCGCAATCAATCCGGGCAACTCCGGGGGTGCGCTTGTAAACATAAAAGGAGAGCTTATCGGGATCAACACGGCGATCCTTTCCGGGTCAGGAGGCAATGTGGGGATAGGTTTTGCCATACCAGTAAACCTTACCATGCATATCAAACAAAGCCTTATCGAACACGGCAAGATCATAAGGGGCTGGGTCGGCGTCAGTGTTCAGGAAATGACACCGAAGATTGCCACGGCAATGGGGCTTGAATCAAACAAAGGGGCGCTTGTCGCCAAGGTTGCAAAGGATTCGCCTGCACAAAAGGCCGGAATAAGGCAGGGGGACATTATCCTCAGGATAGACAATAAGGAAATAAAAAATGTCGCATCCATGAGATTCTATGCAGCCAGGCTTGTGCCAGGATCCAAAATCAGGATTGATTTGATACGGGATGGACAAAAAAAGGATATCTCCCTGATCGTCGGAGACCTGTCCTCTGCGCAAAGCCCACCAAAGGGCTTCCTGGTAAAAGACAACCGCTTCTTAAAAGGTGCCAGGGTAGGAGAGATAAACCCTGCAGCCAGGGAACACATGGGGATAGATAACCGTGTTAAGGGGGTGCTGGTCATTGAGGTCCATCAAGGTTCTCCGGCCCAATCCACAGGCCTCTCCAGTGGGGATATAATCCTCGAGATCAACGGCCATAAAATTGAAGACCTCACAGCATTCAAAAAGATCATTGAATCCATGCACGGGATAAAGATCAGCCTTAAAATCCTGCGTCATGGCGCTGTCATGAAAATGACCATCATAGGATAGATGATATGAAACGCCTGATTATTATCATTACAGGCATGGTTATCTGTGCTGCAGCAGGGTACTGGTGGTTCAACACGACCCCTAGATTTGCCCTGTGGAAAATAGCGACATCCATAAAACAGGAGAACTGGGAGGGCTTTAACGCCTATGTGGATGTAAACCGGCTCACTCAGAATGCCGCAACCGACATGGTAGGGATGGCATCCAAGTCCATGGATAAATCGGAGGCCTCATCGATTGTCACCAAAGGACTCAAGGCCCTTGTTTCTATCAAGATCAAACGTGCATTGAACGATGGCCTGGAGTCCTGGGTCAGGGGCGAGTATACAGAAAAAGATCATGCGAAAAAAGGTATATTGTCTGCCCTCCTGGCTGCCCCCACAGGGTCAAAGGGGACCGATAAACCTGATAACTCCCCAGATACATTAGGGCTGGAATCCATATCACGCGATAAAAATCACGCAACAGCGGTTATCTGTATAAATAACGGCCAGAGACTGACCCTTGAAATGATAAAAACGGGATCATCATGGAAGGTGATCCGCCTCGCAAATCTCAAGGATCTCTTGAAAGACAGCAGCGAGAAGAACAGTAAATGAAACCGTGTAGATGAGGGCGGTCATTCAAAGGGTTAGACAAGCATCCATCCGAACGGGTGCAGTAGAAAGGGCCTCCATAAAAAAAGGGCTCTGCTGCCTGATCGGGGTGGAAAAAAACGATGCCGACCAGGACATCGAATATACAAGGAAAAAGATCCTCGGCCTGAGAATCTTTGACGACACAAATGGCCGCATGAATCTCAATGTAGCACAGGTCTCAGGAAAGATTCTCCTGGTACCTCAATTCACCCTTTGCGGCGACGCAAGAAAGGCAAGGCGTCCATCCTATTCAAACGCCATGTGTCCTGACAAGGCAGGGATAATCTTTGACCGCCTTGTATCCAGGATAAAAGAGGGATTTGAAGGCCAGGTCAAAACAGGCGTGTTCCAGGCCGAGATGGACCTTTCCCTGATAAACCACGGACCTGTAACCATCCTGCTCGACAGCAGAAAACAGTTCTGAGAAAAACGGCTGGTCAGCCACGAAACCTGTAATGACAAGAGGGTAAATAATCTCTCTTAGGGTTTAATTCCCCGCAGCTTGCTGCGAAAGGCCTATTCCCCTTAGGTAGCCGTGAACGGTTACAATAACAGGAACACCACCACAGTCATTCCCGCCTGCCTGCAGCAGGCAGGCGAAGGCGGGAATCCAGTGTTCCAGATAATTCACGTTTCTGGACCCCCGCCTGCGCGGGGGTGACGCGGAAAGCACGTTCCGTGAACGGTTACCCCCTTAGAAAGTTTTGATACCCCGTAGCTTGC
>JAYEKR010000239.1:0-10197 GCA_034661115.1 Thermodesulfobacteriota bacterium
AGGTGGAGAGGAGTCTGAGGGTGCTCGATGGCGCGGTTGTCATCATGTGCGGTGTCGGCGGTGTGGAGGCACAGACCGAAGGGGTAGTCCTGCAGGCAAAGAGATACAATGTGCCGCTGATCGCCTTTATCAACAAGCTCGATCGGCCGGGAGCGGGGTTTTCCCTGGTGGTCAGACAGATGAAAGAACGTCTGGACCTCAACCCCCTTGTCCTTTTTTTGCCCTGTTATGAGGGGGATAGTCTCAAAGGAGTTATAGACCTTGTCGAGTTCAGGCAGATTGAGTGGACCGATGAAGATGGAATTGAATACACCACAGGGGCAATCGACCCGGAGCGGATGGAAGAGGCCCGGGCGGCAAGAGAGGTCATGATGGAGGCCCTGTCGGACATGGATGATGCGTTCATGGAGAGATATCTTCTGGGGGAAGATGTGGATGTCCCCCTTATAAAGAAGGTGATCCGCAGGGCTACCATCAATAACGACCTGGTACCTGTGTTCATGGGTTCTGCATTGCACAACAGGGGCATTCAGCCCCTTGTCGACGGTGTTATTGACTATCTGCCGTCGCCCTTGGATGTGCATTCCCCTGTTGCCTGTGATCTTGAAACCAGACAGAAATGCAAGGTACATGCAGAGCCTCATGGCGATCTGCTTGCGTATGTCTTCAAGGTCTATATGGACGATGGGCATCGCCTGGTATATCTGCGGATATACTCCGGCACCCTTTATGCCGGCCAGGAGGTGTACAATCCCGGAAGGGACAAAGATGAAAGGGTCGCACGCATATTTGCCATGCATGCCCATCACCGTCAGAAGCTCAAGAGCGCCACTGCCGGTGATATCGTGGCAGTGGTTGGCCTGAAGGCATCTGTGACCGGGGATACCCTTGGTATAAAGGGGAGTTCTCTGGTTCTTGAGACCATGGATATCTCAAAGCCCGTGATTTCCGTGGCCATTGAGCCGAAAAACTCCGAGGCGGCCTCCAGGCTGGAACGTATGATTCCCAGGATCATGGTAGAGGATCCCACCTTGAGGGTGCATGAGGACATGGATACCGGCCAGGTGATCCTGGAAGGGATGGGGGAACTCCATCTTGAGATTGCCGCTGAGCGGTTCAGGGATGCCTTTGGCGTGGAGATGAATATCGGAAGACCACAGGTGATGTACTGTTCCAGTATCGATAAACAGGCATCATCCGAGGTTGTTTTTGACAAGGTGATCGGGGATACCCCTCATTACGGTCATCTAAGGGTGTTGGTCGAACCCGCTAAAAGGGGCGCAGGTAATATATTTAATATAGAAACAGGGGTTGACGAAGAGGTGAAAAGATATATCCTTGACGGGCTTGAAGAGGGGGTCCTTTCCGACCCTGCTCACGGGTATGAGATGGTTGACATACAGGCCCGTGTGGCTGATGTGTTTGTGGAATCCAGGACCACGGGCCAGGGCATGAAAATAGCCACAGTGATGGCGTTCAAGGATGCCGTGGAAAAGGCCGGCATTCTCAGGTTGGAGCCTGTGATGGAGATGGAGGTCCATTGTCCCGGGGATGGTCTCGGTGATGTGGTCGGTGACCTGAATGCGAGAAAGGCCAGTGTCGAATCTGTAGAAATAAAGGGAAAGTATCACCATATAAGGGCACATATCCCACTTTCACGGGCCTTTGGTTATTCAACACAGATCAGGTCTTTGACAAAGGGAAGGGGAAGCTTTAGCATGAAATTTTTCGGGTTTGACAGGGGATAATCGGATGCAACGATACAGATGGCTGGTTTATATGGGGGTAATTGTCCTTTTTGCCTGGGTGATTGCGGGTATTGTTGTGTCCGGGGCCGGGTATATGCTCTATGAACCCCCGGGGCCGACTGGGATTACCCATACGGCCGATCATGAATCCAGACAGAGGTCGAAGGCATACTATGATATCATTGAGCAGAGAAACCTCTTTTGTGTATCAGACAAACCCTCCCAGGCCAGGGAGCCGGTTAAAGAGGATGTGATCCGGCCCCTTGCACAAATGGGGCTGGAGCTCAAAGGGACCATTGCCGGACCCGTGGATATTGCAAGGGCAATTATTGAAGAAAATCGCAAACAGGATATCTATCGGGTATCAGACACGATAAAGGGGGCCAGAATCCTGGCCATATATCGAAACAAGATCATCATGGATGTGAGAGGCAAGGAGGAGATGCTCATTATAGAGGAAGCCAAATCCCGGGCGAAAAGCCTACCGGCCCGCAGGACCAGTACACGCTCATCCACAAGGGCATCTATCCCTGATATCTCCGGAGGGCTCTCCGGCATTATGCAGAATCTGGATGAATATATAGGAAAAGCAAGGATTGTGCCTTATTTCAAGGGAGGGAAACCCTATGGTTTCCGGGTCAGCAATGTGGACAAAGATTCCCTGATCTACGAACTGGGGGTGCGCTCGGGTGATGTGGTCCGTTCTGTTAACGGTACGGCCATACACACGCCCGAGGATGCATTCAAGGCATATCAGGAGTTGCAGGACGCATCCGGGGTAGAGGTTGAACTGGAGAGGAGAGGCTCCAGTACTACCCTGAATATCCCTCTGCAGTGAGGATGGATATCAATAATGTTTGAGCGTTTTTTCGGTCTTAAGGAAAACCCCTTTAATTTGACCCCTGATCCGGGATACCTTTATCTCTCCGGGGTCCATGGCGAGGCCCTCTCTCACCTGGAATACGGGATCAGGGAAAAAAAAGGTTTTGTCCTTATAACAGGAGAGGTCGGGGCCGGAAAGACGACCATCTGCCGCACCCTGCTCTCCAGGCTTGGTGAGGATACCAGGACCGCGTTGATATTAAACCCCTCGCTTTCGGATGTGGAACTGCTGCAGACCATCAATCAGGAGTTCGGCATTGATTATTCGTCCAGCTCAAAAAAACAGCTCATCGACGCTCTCAATGGGTTCCTGCTGGATACAAGGGCAAAAAACCAGGATGCTGTCCTTATTATCGATGAGTGCCAGAACCTTTCAGGGGATGTACTTGAAGAAATACGCATGCTTTCCAACCTTGAGACACAAAAGGAAAAACTTTTGCAGATCATCATGGTCGGTCAGCCGGAACTGGCGGATATGCTGTCTTCACCTCCATTGAGACAGATAAACGATCGGATCGTCCTGCGTTATTATATGGGTCATCTTGGTCCTGACGATACAAGCGAATATATCCGGCACCGACTCATGATCTCCGGCGCACACGGGGATGTCCGGTTTACCGCAAATGCGGTCAGACGCATATACCGGTACTCCCATGGGCTTCCACGGCGGATAAATGCGGTATGTGAGAGGGCCATGCTCATTGCCTATCTAAGGGGCAGAAAAAAGATCACCTCTGCCATGGTCTCTTCCGGCATAGGAGAACTCAAGGGAAACAGGGAACCTGCACGCCGGGGCAAATGGGCCATTGTAATCACTGTGATCAGCCTGGCCATGATCATGGTGATCGGTATATCCTGGACCTCTATCCTTAATGTCTTTCCTGATGCTGCACAACAGGTACAGGGATTATCCGATACCGTTAAACCGAAGGTGTCCCGCGACAATATGGATGCGTCTGGATTGGAGGGGGCGAAACCGGACCATGCCTTTTTAGATCCGGATAAAGCAGGAAACCTGGATGGAACAGGCCGGGGATTGCCCGGCATGGACAAGTGGACTGTTCCGAATTATGATGATGCCTGGGACCTTCTCTGCAGCATACCCGGGGCCATAAGGGGGCCGGACAGGCTGAATCTCCATCCTGCGCCAACAGAACTTAAAGCAATAAGATATCCCTTTGTTGCGCGTGTTACCCGGGGATACTGTGTTGTTTCTCGCGCAGACTCGGCATTTGTACGCGTTGTAGGCCCGGGCCGGGCATTGATCGAGATCCCCATGGATCGCTTTGCCCCGGTTTACAGATGGAATGTCGTGGTAAGCTATCTCAAGGACATCCGGGCAGAGGTTTTTTCCCAGGGGTGCGAGGGCGAGGGGGTTTATTCCCTTGAGGCAAGCATCAAGGCGTTCGGCTATACAAACATTGAGCCTGACCAGATATACGGCCGTGATACAGCGGATGCAGTGGATGGGCTCCAGGAGAGGTTCGGCCTGGGAAGGGACGGCATTGCCGGGCCAGAGACACTCGGTCTTATCCGTATAATAGGCGGTGATAAGCCATGAGTTCAATATATGACGCCCTGGAAAGGGTGCAGAGAAAAGATTCAGACCTGCTGGAAGGCGTCACCCAGATATCTCTGTCTTCTCGCTGGCATACATGGGTGGTGGTGTTCATTGCAGTGCTGATAAGTTCAGGCCTGACATGGGGTGTGTTTTGCGCCCTTTCCAGTGGCCAGGCCGACCGGGTCACTGGAGACACAGCCCTGTCACAGACAAAACCCCCACCTGCTGTTGCTGATGTCCCGGGGCAGACTGTCTCACCCGATGTTCCGGCTATGGCCGTGGAGACTACTCTGCGTCATGCAGGGGACTGTGACCCCGCGCCTGCCGAGCCCGTACCCGTTGATCCTGAACCTGTTAAAGGTGTACCCTCGGGCCATGGGTTTGCAGATTACGCCGACTGTGTGCCTGCAGATGCAGGACAAACCGCCTCTGACCCGGGATACTATATTGAACTTGGCAGCCGGTATTTTGATAAGGGCGATTATGAGGGTGCACTGGGTGTATATACACAGGCGCTCGAATCATTTGGTGATGATTTCAGGATACTGAACAATATGGGTAGTGTGCTCCTCGCCAGGGGGGAGCCGCAGCAGGCGATTGTTTTTTTTCTAAGGGCGCATGATCTTTTTGATGATTCCGCAGAACCAGTGTACAATATGGCGTGTGCGTATGCAAAGACCGGGCAGGACATCCTGGCCATGGACGCCCTGGCAAAGGCCCTTGACATGAACAGCGAGGTCCGCACCTGGGCGGCCCATGATCCGGATCTTATGCGTCTTAAGGGGAAAAAGGCGTTTGATGTCCTTATAACAAGGGGGAAAGATGAATAGGTTGAAGATAATCCTGGCGGTTATTCTGGTTATGTTGTTCGCCTCAGACAATATCTGGGGCGTGAGGCTCATCGATGGGCAGAAACCTCAGGCAAAGACCAAGATTGAGAGCCAGGGCAGACAGGTCGGGAAACCAGGCCCCGGTGGGGATTTGGCGCCTGCAAAAGAGGCGGATACAAAGCAATATGTCACCATGGATTTTGACGGGGTCGATATCAAGGTCTTTATCAAGTTCATCGCGGATGTAACCGGGAGAAACTTTATCATTGATGACCATGTATCCGGCAAGGTAAGCGTGATTTCTCCGCGCAAGATGACACTTGATCAGGCCTACCAGGTGTTTTTGAGCGTTCTGGAGGTCAACGGCTATGCCACGGTGCCCTCAGGCAATGCAACAAAGGTGGTCAAGGCGAGGGATGCCGTAACAAAGAGCCTGGATGTACAGATGGGTGAGTCCGTTACCCCGGACGACCGCATGATTACCCGTATTATCCCCCTGGAATACGCAGAGGCCAGCGACATGAAGACATTATTGTCTTCACTCATGTCAAAGAGTTCTTCAAGCATGCTTGCCTATCCCCAGAGCAATGTGCTTATTATTACCGATATTGCGTCAAATATAAAAAAGATCATGGATATCCTGGATACCATTGATGTCAAGGGATTTGCGCAGGATGTACGGATTTTCCCCCTGTCTTATGCGTCTGCCTCTAATCTGGGTTCTAAACTGACGCAGATTTTAGAACAGAGTTCTCCCCAATCAACGCGGACAAGGAGGGTTTCGAGAAACACACTTTCCTCCAGGGCTCAGATAAAGATTATCCCGGACGAGAGGATAAACTCCATCATTGTTATGGCCTGTGAGCAGGAGATGAAGGACGTTGCCTCCCTGATAGAAAAGATGGATATTCCCACGCCCACGGGCAAAGAGGATGTCCATGTCTATTACCTTGAATATGCCAGGGCAGAGGACCTGGCCAAGGTGCTGACGGATTTTCCCACTGTAGAGACCCAGGAGGCACAAAAGATAAAGACGAAGATCCCGACCACGAGTTCCAGTAAAACCAAATTCAAGGTATCACCGGATAAGGACACCAATTCGCTGATCATCTATGCGGATCCATATACATACAAAAACGTGGTGGATACGATCAAGCACCTGGATATCCCCAGAAAACAGGTCTATGTCAAGGCACTTATCATGGAGGTCAAGACAGACAAGGACTTCAAGATAGGGGTACAATGGACCGCGTTCGAGGACTTCAAGTATGACCGGCATTCCAACGGGACCAATAAGGTCGGTGGCGTCTTTGCAACCAGCCCCGGGGGATTTACCAGCATGTCCAATCTTCCATCAGGCGCCCTTCTCGGTGTGGTCGGCCAGGCCATAACCCTTGGTGACGGGGATTCCGCCATTACCTTTCCCAATATGACCTCTTTTATCAATGCCATGCAGACGGACACCGATGTCAATATCCTGTCTACACCCCAGATCATTACCATGGACAACAAGGAGGCAAAGATCGTGGTGGGATCCAATGTCCCCTATGTGACAAAGGAAGACACGGATGTGGACAGCGGTAATGTGGTGCGTATATATGACTACAGGGATGTCGGTGTTACCCTCAAACTGACGCCACAGATCAACCAGGAGGGTAATATCTGCATGAATATGTTTCAGGAGATAACCACCCTTGTAGAGGGACATGGCGAGCAGGAGTATGCGCCCACCACATTGAAACGTTCTGCAGAAACCATTGTAACGGTAAAGGACGGCTCCACCATGGTGATCGGGGGGTTAATCGGGGAAACCCTTACTTTGGGAGAGACCGGGGTACCTTTCCTCAGGCGGATCCCTGTTTTGGGGTGGTTGTTTAAGTCCAAGACCAAAAAGCGCGAAAAGACCAATCTCTATATCTTTTTGTCTCCCACGATCATAGATACCCAGGCAAAGGTGAACGCACTTTACCATGAGAAATATGGGGAGGCCGAAGACATATCCAGGGATATGAAAAAGGAGATATCCAGGGAAACAAAAAAGGAGAAAGACAGGGATGAAGATCCAGAGTCTTGAAGATATCCTCACAGACGAGCACCTGGTAACCCCTGAGGAGATGGAAAAGGCCCTGTCCATCAGGACGGAAAAGGGCGTTGGCCTGAAAGATGCCCTTGTTGCAACCGGTGTATTGAGCGAAAGGGAGATCATGCAGGCCCTTTCAAAGAAATGGTCAATCGCATTTTTGCCGGTGATCGCAGATATCGATGTCGATCCCGTGGTCCTGGACCATCTCCCTGTGACCTTTTTAAGGAGATATACCATGGTCCCCGTGAAATGGGACCATGGGGGCATGACCGTGGCGGTCAACGATCCGGGCGAACAGGCGGCCATTTTTGATATCTCCCGCATCATGGGGCTTCGCCGTATAAAAAGGGTGCTTGCCACCGGACAGGAGATCCTGTCGGCCATCAATCGTATCAATGATATGAAGGATGAGAGAGCCGGCGAGATCATGGAGGATATAGAGGACGAGGGGGATGAACTCCTCAAGGATCTGGAGAGCATTCAGGACATCACCGTGATGGAGACAGAGGCCCCTATCATCCGTATGGTCAACCGCATCATGGTCCAGGCCTTTCGGGAAAGGGCATCTGACATACATGTCGAGCCATATCAGAGCGATGTCAAGATCAGGTACCGTGTGGACGGCATACTCCACGATGTCCTTACCCTTCCAAAACGCGTCCATTCCGCTGTGTCATCCAGGATAAAGGTCATGGCGGATCTCAATATCGCGGAAAAAAGGCTTCCCCAGGACGGTCGTATAGGCATCAAGCTCGGTGATCATTCTGTGGATCTCAGGGTCTCCACCGTGCCTACGGTAAACGGGGAAAGGGTGGTCATGAGGATACTGGACAAGTCCTCGGTATTGCTGGGCATGGAAGACCTTGGCCTGGATTCCCAGGACCTGCCGGTGGTGGAAAGGCTCATCCACCAGGAGCATGGCATTGTACTGGTCACCGGACCCACGGGATCAGGAAAGACCACCAGCCTCTATTCCATGCTCAACCGGATCAATTCTTCCGACAAAAACATCCTTACCATCGAGGACCCGATTGAATATCAGCTCAAGGGTATAGGCCAGATCCCGGTGAATACAAAGGTAGGTCTCACCTTTGCCTCCGGGTTGCGTTCCATTGTCCGGCAGGACCCGGATGTGATTCTGGTCGGAGAGATCCGTGACCTGGAGACCGCGGAAATCGCCATCCAGGCGGCCCTTACCGGGCATCTGGTTTTCTCGACCCTGCACACCAACGATGCATCCAGCGCAATCACCCGTCTTATAGACATGGGCATTGAACCCTTTCTGGTGACCTCTTCGGTAAATGCGATCATTGCGCAAAGGCTTGTAAGGCGTATATGTCCACAATGCCGGCAGGCATATTTCCCTGAAGACGAAAGCCTTCTGGAGATAGGTATGTCCAGGCAGATGCTGGACAAAGACGGTTTTCTCTACAGGGGCGCGGGGTGCAGCGCATGCCTTGATACGGGCTATAAGGGCCGTGCCGGTATATATGAGGTCCTTATGATGACTGATTATCTCAAAGGCGTAGTCCTCAAAACCACGGACTCCAATATAATCAAAAAGGAGGCAGTCAAGGACGGGCTTCATCCCTTGAGAGAAGACGGGGCGCGGAAGGTCGAGTCCGGAGAGACCACTATTGAAGAGGTATTGAGGGTAACCCAGCAATAATGGCCAGGAAACACCGGTCCTATCAATGTTCTGTCTGCGGTGCCAGCAGTCCGCAGTGGATGGGGAAATGTCCCCAGTGCGGAGAATGGAATACCCTCGTAGAGGTAAAGCATGAGCCGGAATCAGGGGGCAAGGCCAGACATACCCAACCCGTGCCCTTTGATTCCATCTGCCTGAGCGATATCTCGAAAATTACCTGTGGCATAGACGAGCTCGACCGTGTGCTTGGCGGGGGTATTGTATCCGGATCCTTTGTGCTTGTGGGAGGCGACCCCGGGATCGGAAAGTCGACCATCATGCTGCAGATGTCGCATATGCTCTGCAGAAAGGGCATGAAAATTCTCTATGTCAGCGGAGAGGAGTCCGCTGTCCAGCTCAAGATAAGGGGAGAAAGACTGGGCGTAAAAGGTGAGGGCCTCTATGTCTATGCAGAGGTCATGCTGGAAGACATCAAAAAACAGGTGGAAAAACTGAAACCCGGGATTATCATTATTGATTCCATTCAGTCGGTGTTTTCTTCACACATGGATGCCCCTCCAGGCAGTGTGTCACAGGTGAGGCATGTTGCGGGGGCGCTCATGGCGATTGCCAAGGGCGATAATATCCCGGTATTTGTGATAGGCCATGTGACCAAGGACGGCTGGATTGCAGGACCTAAGATACTCGAACACATGGTGGACACGGTCCTGTATTTTGAGGGAGATTCTTCCGGCGCATACCGTATGCTGCGGGCCACAAAAAACCGTTTCGGCCCGGCCGGAGAGATCGGGGTTTTTGAGATGAAGGATATCGGCCTGGAAGAGGTGAGAGATCCATCCGGCATATTTATCCATGGCCTTGGTGGAGATTCACCGGGCAGTGCGGTGATGGCAACCATCGAGGGCAGCCGTGTCTTTGTGGTGGAGATCCAGTCACTGGTGACCAGGACGGGCTTCAGTATGCCCAGGCGTGTCTCCATTGGTGTGGATATGTCCAGGATCTCTGTACTCCTGGCTGTAATGGAAAAGAGGTCCAATATCCTCATGTCCGCCTCAGATGTGGTGGTCAATATCGCGGGAGGTATAAAGATCAATGAACCGGCCCTGGACCTGGCTCTTTTCATGGCCCTGGCTTCAAGTGCCCTGGACAAGGGGCTTCCCAGGGCAACTGTATGTGTCGGAGAGATAGGTCTTAACGGTGAAGTGAGGCCGGTCAGCCGAATGAATGCCCGCCTGAAGGAGGCGCAGAGGATGGGCTTTACTCATGCGGTTATCCCGGAACCCAATACCTCGTCCCTTGCTCCAGTAAAGGGATTAAAGATTGTCTCGGTAAAGGGGGTTACAGAGGCCCTGGATATCCTGAACTGAAAAAAAGAATAAAAAACATATATTTTCGTTATTCTCCCCTTGACATGTATGGTGCAGGGCATTAATAATTCTATACAG
>JAYEKR010000240.1:0-10188 GCA_034661115.1 Thermodesulfobacteriota bacterium
ACTGTGGTGGTGTTCCTGTTATTGTAACCGTTCACGGAACGTGCTTTCCGCGTCACCCCCGCGAAAGCGGGGGTCCAGAAACGTGAATTACCTGGAACACTGGATTCCCGCTTTCGCGGGAATGACATTGGTGGTATTCTCCTTTTTCCCCAATAAACACCATCGGAGGTATTATCATGGATTCCGGGCTTATTGATGTTACAGAGGGTGGTTCAATACGCATCGACATAAACGGCCACTGGTCTTACAATGGACAAAAAATCATCAACCACCTCGTGATCAGGGCCTTTTATAATGCACTGGACAGGGATGGACAGGGCCGCTACCGCATCATAATGGATCAGGAGATATGCTACATCGAGGTAGAGGACACGCCCTTTATTGTCTCGGCCATACGTGGAGACAATAAGACAGGGGTATCCCTTATCCTCAACAACGGCATGGAAGAGATCGATCTGGACCCCTCCAAACTCTGGGTGGAAAACAGCAATATCCTCTATGCCGGGCTTGATAAAGGCCAAAAAGCACGCTTTTCAAGACCCGCCTATTATAACCTGGCCCTTATGATGGAAGAGGACAGCCAGGGTAGAGTCATCCTGGATATCGCAGGAAAGGCCTTTCCAATCTGCATGAAGGCTGAGCAGTGAACGGCTTACCTTGACTTTAACCGTTCACGGAACGTTGAAATTAGAAATTGGAAATTGGGCCTTTATGCTTTTGTACTGTTGATGAACGCATTCAATTGTAACCGTTCACGGAACGTTGAAATTGGAAATTGGAAATTGGGCCTTTATGCTTTTGTACTGTTGACGAACGCATTCAATTGTAACCGTTCACGGAACGTTGAAATTGGAAATTGGAAATTGGGCCTTTATGCTTTTGTACTGTTGACGAACACATTCAATTTTGGCCCGAGTTTTTCAACTATTTATCAAAATCGTGCCAGACCATATCTGATAACGCTTCTGCCAGTTTATAAACATCCAGCTCGTAAACTCGTTTCATTTCTCCCCAATTTCTAATTTCTAATTTCTAATTTCAAGCCGTTCACGGCTACACATCCAGCTCGTAAACTCGTTTCCGTTCTCCCCAATTTCTAATTTCTAATTTCCAATTTCAAGCCGTTCACGGCTACCCTTGACTTTATCAGGGCCGATGTGGGAATCTTGTCTTTATGACGTATCCAGACATTGATCCGGTCCTTGTTCACCTGGGACCCCTGCAAATACGATGGTATGGAATGATGTATGTGCTCGGATTCTTTGCGGCCTATCTTATCCTGAAAAGGGTATGTAAACGCGAAGAGTATGATATGACAGAAACTGATATAGAAGATGTCCTTACCTGGTCCATCCTTGGCCTTATTGTCGGGGCCAGGGTCGGGTACTGTATCTTTTATAATTTCGGCGTATATCTGTCCAATCCCCTGAAAATCCTTGCAGTGTGGGAGGGAGGTATGTCCTTCCATGGGGGGCTTATCGGGATTATCATTGCCGGGATCTGCTTTTCTGCCAGGAGAAACAAATCATTCTGGATGCTGGCCGACCTGGGAGCCCTCTCGGCCCCCCTGGGCCTGTTTTTCGGCAGGATGGGCAATTTTATCAATGGCGAGCTTTATGGACGGGTGACCCATGTATCCTGGGGCATGGTATTCCCCGGGGCAGGCCCTCTCCCCAGGCATCCATCCCAGCTCTATGAGGCCTTTTTCGAGGGGCTACTCATGTTTGTCGTCATATATGCCCTTGGCACAAAAAAACATACCCACGGGCATTTGATTGCGGCCTTTCTGGTATTTTACGGCGGTATACGGTTTGTGCTGGAGTTTTTCAGGCAGCCCGATCCCCAGCTCGGGTTTGTCTTTGCTTGGCTGACCATGGGACAGGTCCTGTGCGCCCTGATGGTGGTCTCCGGTGTATGTATCTTTATCTACAGGTTAAAGTCTGATAAAAATTAATACGATAAGACATATAAGATGAGAGACTTAGATGCCAGGCTCGCAAAGGGCCTCAGGGCATTCAATCATTATAATCGTTACAAAAAGGCAATTATGGTCGAGAACGACCCTGCAGGGGCCAGGGTCATTGTGAGATTCCTGCCCCTGTGTATCCATGTCAATCACCCGGACCTCCCGGGCTACCCGGGGGACACGGACATCCCGTGCGGAATCAAGGCCATGCAATGGCCGGCAAAGACCATAGAGGGGCTGGGTGAATTTCTTCCCTCCAGAATAGACAGGAGAAGACTTCAGGACTATGTGCCCAGGCAGCGCGAAATCGAAGGCATTTTCACCATTGGCAGTGTTGGAAGCGTGGGCCAGACCAGGAGATCTGATTATGATATCTGGGTGGTGGTGGATGAGGGGGTGGTTGGCAAGTCACGGATCATACCCCTGAAGAGAAAGCTCCAGCTCCTTGAAAAATGGCTTTCTTCCCGGTATCTCCTTGATGTGCATTTTTTCATCATGGACATCTATGATATCAAATCCAATAATTTTGGCAGGGTTTCCCATGAGGGGGCCGGCGCTGCCCTGAAAAATCTGCTTAAAGAAGAGTTTTACCGCACCATGACCCTCCTTGAGGGAAGGATCCCTTTGTGGTGGATTGTGCCTTCTGATGAAAAGGCGGATGTATATGATGACAGCTTTCAGGCCCTGCATTACTCAGATCTCCTTGAGCCGGATGACTTTATAGATATGGGAGATATCCGGTCCGTGCCTCAACAGGAACTCCTCGGCGCAGCCCTCTGGCAGATGCATAAGGCCCTGGATGATCCTCTGAAGTCAGTACTGAAGATGGCATTGGTGTCCACCTACATCGAAAAAGACAATGAAGGAGAACTGCTTTGCGATGTGGTCCGACGACGTGTCCTTGATTCGAAAAAAACCGATGTGGTCGATTCCTATATCGAACCCTTCCGATCTGTCGAGGCCTACTATGCCACCAAAGGAGAAAAAGAGACTGTTGATCTGCTTAGACGGTGTTTTTATCTCAAGGTCTCTCCCAATATCCAGATCCGGGACCTTATAAAGATCAAACAGATGGACAAGGCATCTATCATGGTAGAAATGGTAAGGTCATGGGGCTGGTCATTCAAGGAGATAAAAGACCTGAACCGTTTTAACGAATGGGATATTGAGAGATACCGGACCCTTGGCGATCAGTTGCACGGGTATCTCAAAAAAACCGCAATATTGCTGATACGCCAGTCAAAGGCGTCACTTCTGCATGTCTCCATGGAAGAGGACGTGGAGATGGAGATCCTCAGGCGCCGTGTCGAGGCATTTTATGTATCCAAAAAGGCAAAGATAAAGAGTGAACCACGGGTAAAAAAGAACGAGCCGGTCTTCGGGGAGCTCTCTTTTGTCTTTGAACTGGGCTTATGGCATATATTCCGAAGATACACGCCAAAGAGTCATCCTGTCATGTCGACCGCCCGGGTCGTTAAAATCATAGCATGGCTTGTATTCAATATGAGGGTTGATCCTTCAACTGCATTCCATATGATACCTAACACCTCCGGTGTGTCCCTGGGAGATATCCAGTCATTGACCAAAGAGCTTTATTCCAGGATACCGCGAACCTCTGCCATAGGACTGAACAGAGATGCCCTGATGGAGACTGCCAAAATCACGAATATTGTGGCTGTCCTGAACATGGAAAAACCTGAACAAATCAATACCATCAGCGAAATCGATGTATTGTATGTAAATTCATGGAATGAACTCTTCTGCATACATCCGGGTACAGCAGAATTCAGGCAATGGGCAAGAAAGGTCAAGGGACCAGAGACTTCTTTGAGCCTGTGGATGCCGGACAGATCGGATTCAAAGAGACTTGCAGGCGCATTGGTTTCTCTGTTGGGTTCATGAAAAAGGGGGCTTAGTTTTGAACACTGCATCCATATCCGTGGGTATGTGCCAACTGCGGCAGGGATACGACACCAAGGAAAACCTTGAGCGTGCATTGGCAATGATCCATGAGGCTAGCGTGGGGGGTGCGGATATTGCGGTCCTCCCGGAAATGTTTATATGTCCATACGAACCAGCGGCAGTTGCCTCTGCCGTGCATATTACGCAAAAAGCGCTGGATTCTCTCAGTGGATGTGCCTTAAAAAACCATATATACATTGTTGCGGGCAGCCTGCCTGTAGACAGTGGAAACAGCCTTCCATACAATACCTCTGTTGTCCTGGACCCCTCAGGCAGTCAGGTATTCCGGCATGACAAGATACACCTCTTTGACTGCACCCCGCCTGGCGGCGATGCAGTCAAAGAGTCATCTTTTGTCCGGCCGGGAAATCATATCGGGACGTTTGATACGCCATGGGGTAGAGCTTCGGTTGTTATATGCTATGACCTCAGGTTTACGCCCCTTGTGCAGCTCCTTGCGGATCAGGGCACAGGGCTGCTTTTTGTCCCTGCCGCGTTTTCCCTTGTCACGGGCCGTGCACACTGGGAGATGCTGATAAAAATGCGGGCGCTGGAACTCCAAGGCTTTGTTATAGGGGTACAGCCTGCATACAATACTGGGTTGAATTATGTGCCATGGGGACACTCCATGGCGGCCTCTCCCTGGGGAAAAGTGCTCATGGATGCAGGCCAGGATGCAGGTGTGCGGTATGTGGACCTTGATATCCGGGCCATTGCAGAAATAAAACAGAGATTCCCTTTGCTCTCTCACCGCAGAAAAGACCTTTATGAGACCAGGTGGATGACATGATCGATATACGTTCCTTGAACAAGGCCTTTGGCGATACCGTGGTCCTTGATGGCCTCTCGCTGAATATCCCCGAGAACAAAATCACGGTGATCATCGGCCCCAGCGGAACCGGAAAAAGCGTTATGCTGAAGCATATCCTCGGCCTGGTGCAGCCTGATTCAGGTGAGATATACATCAATGGACGCGATATTATCTCCATAAAGGCAGGTGAACTGGATATGATCCGCAAGGGGATGGGGGTATGTTTCCAGGATGCGGCCCTTTTTGACTCCATGACCGTTGGAGAAAATGTCGGCTTTCCATTGAAGGTGCATACACGTTTTGATAAAACCCGGATTGCCAGGGAGGTATCTACCCTGCTGAAAGAGGTAGGTCTCTCCGGTATAGAGTCCAGGATGCCTTCGCAGTTGTCCGGTGGCATGAAAAAACGTGTGGGCATGGCAAGGGCGCTTGCCATGAATCCGGGGATCCTCCTCTTTGATGAGCCCACAACCGGGCTGGATCCGATAATGAGCACGGCCATCAACATGCTTATCCGCAAGGTCCAGAAGAAGACCATGGCCACCTGCCTTGTTATCAGTCACGATATACAGGGTGCCTTTGATGTAGCGGACTATATGGCCATGATATATAAGGGAAAAATCGTCCTGAAGGGAAGCCCGGATACGTTCAGGGAATCAAAGGATCCCCTGGTCAGGCAGTTTATTTCCGGCGGGCTTGATGGACCAATAAATTCCATGTCTTGATAAGAGAAGAGGGTAAACGCCCGCAAAAAGTTGACATAAAAACAAGAGTAACCGTTCACGGAACGTTGAATGTGGAAATTGGAACGTTGGCCTTTATGCTTTTGTACTGTTGATGAACGCATTCAATTTTGGCCCGAGTTTTTCAACTATTTTGTTCCACTTATCAAAATCGTGCCAGACCATATCTGATAACGCTTCTGCCAGTTTGTATACATCCATCTCGTAAACTCGTTTCCATTCTCCCCAATTTCTAATTTCTAATTTCTAATTTCAAGCCGTGAACGGCTACATTTCTAATTTCAAGCCGTGAACGGCTACATTTCTAATTTCAAGCCGTGAACGGTTACCCCTTTTAATGGAAGACGTCACAGATTATGTCAATTATTGAGACCTGCCCCCTATGTCTTCATCTTTAAGCTCTCTTCAATATTGAGGATACCGATAAGGGCTTTTTCTGTCTTGAATACGCCGTCAAAAAAGTCTCCCTGGACACCTCCGATATTGGCTGGCGCATCCTCCACCTTGTCAAGATCAACCCTCACCACATCTCCTATGGAGTCCACCAGAAACCCGAAGTATTCGCCCCGGAGCTGAACAACTATATTCCGGCTCAGGGGTGAAATCTCGGCATATTCAAGGCCGAGTTTTCGTTTCAGGTCAAGCACTGTAACAATCTGTCCCCTGAGATTCAGTATCCCCCGGACATATTCAGGTGCCTGGGGAACAGATGTAGAGTCCATGAGCTTGTTGATCTCCTGAACCTTGAGGATATTCATGCCGTAAAGGGCCTCTCCCACATAAAAAGTCGCCAGTTCCATCTGCCCGGATGAATCCATCACACCCTCCTCTTGTTCACTGTAAACACTTTCTTCATTGAGTTAAGCCCCATAAGGCACATTCATCCCTTGAGGTGTGCATATATGCTTGACAGGAGCTTTTCCTTGTCGAGTTTGACCTGATAATCATCAATGCCGCATGCCTTGCCCTTTTTCACCTCTTCCTCTGATGCCAGGGTGGTAAGGGCTATAACCGTGAGATGGGAAAATCGACTGTCCCCCTTGATCCTGGAGGCAAGGCCGTAACCGTCGAGATTCGGCATCTCGATATCAGTGACCACAAGCCCAATCTCTTTTTCATGTTCCTGGAGCCTTTCCCATGCGACCTCCCCGTCCTCCGCATCGATCACTGTATACCCCTCTTCCTCCATAAATTGCTTTACCTGGGTTCTGAAAAACTTCGAATCCTCGGAATAGAGGATGGTGGCGACATTGCCTTCCGAAGTCTCAACCGCTTTCCTGGCCTCGAACCAGTCCGGGTTGAGGGTCTGGATAAGGCCGTAGATATCCACCATCATGGTGGTGTTCCCCTTGATAATGGCGGACCCCATGATGCCGGTCTGTTTGAGGGTGCCCTCATCGAACTCCACGGATACATCCATGGCATCCACCGGGCCGGTTGCAAGGAGCCCCACTTCCCGGCCTCCAAGCAAAAACACAATGACCAGCAGATCTTCCTGGTCCTTGATGGGCCTGACATCTGCAACCTGATCGATACTGAACAGCGGCAGACTGGACCCTCGATACTGGATAACCTTTTTGCCGCCAAGGTTTTCAATATCCGATCTCTTGATCTTTTCGATCCGCTCGACAAGGCCGAGGGAGACACAGAACTGTTCTTCACCTGAGGAATAAAAGGTCAGCAATGACTGCAGATCACTGCCCTTTTCAATCTCCTGCTGCGCCAGAGTGTCGGCCCGTGATGTTTTGTCCACAGACGAAAACCTGGCCATAGATGCCAGCCCGGCCACATCCAGAATCAGGGCCACGCGCCCGTCTCCCATGATGGTTGCCCCGGAATAACCCTTGCATGCCTTGAGATGACGGCCCAGGGGTTTGATCACGATCTCCTCGGAATCATGGAGTTCGTCAACAATAAGGCCGTATTTCATGACACCGGTTGAAAGAACAACGATGTTCATGGCGCTCCTGGAATGATAACGCCGGTCTGTTCCTGATCTTTCATTTTCATGTATATTGTCTGCATGGTGTTCCGACCCGGTTTCCCTTATATCCGAATGCAGGGAACGCCGATCTGCAATCATCTCCCGCCTGTCCGTTCCCTGCGTATGGCCGGAATCATCCGCATAGGTCCTCTCTACATCCAGAAGGTCGGCCAGCCTCACCAGGGGAAGGAGTTTACCCCTCAACCGGACCACAGAGGCATCCCCGACCACCTCTATACGTTCCTTGACCTTGTCTGCCGGGACCCGGATAAGCTCTTCCATATTGACCTGTGGTATGGCGTAACGTTCTTTTTGCAAAGAAATGATCTGGGAGGGAATAATGGCAAGGGTCAGTGGCAATTTTATCTTTATTGTCGTTCCCTTACCCACTTCAGAGTCGATATCTACCTGCCCCCCGAGTTTGTCCAGATTGGTCTTGACCACGTCCATACCCACGCCACGGCCCGAGACATCCGTAACCTTTTCTGCGGTGGAAAACCCGGGCAGAAAGATGAGGCCTGTCTTCTCCTTTTCCGACATCATAGATACCTGGTCACTGTCGATGAGCCCTTTTTTCAGGGCCATTGCTGCCAACTTTTCACCATCCAGCCCCTTGCCGTCATCCGATATCTCTATATTGACCTGACCTCCCTCGTGATACGCGTTCAGGATTATCTTTCCGGTGGGGGATTTGCCTGCGGCCTTTCTTATCTCAGACATCTCTATGCCGTGGTCTGCAGAGTTCCGGACCAAATGTGTCAGGGGATCACTGATACCCTCTATAATGGTCTTGTCGAGTTCGACAGCCTTACCCTTAAGGATAAGCTCCATGTCCTTTCCCAGGTCTCTGGACATATCCCTGACAACACGGGGAAACTTATTGAACACATTACCTATTGGCTGCATACGGGTCTGCATGACTGCATCCTGCAGATCAGAGGTAATAAGATCGAGATGCTGTCCAGCCGTTTTTATCCCGGAAAAATCATCTGCCGCTGTTGCCTGAAGCAGCTGATTGCGTCCAAGCACCAGTTCCCCTGCAAGATTCATAAGCGCATCCAGAACAGACACATTGACACGGAGGCTGGTCTCTGCTGTTGATGTGGCGGACCTGGCCGGTTTTCCGGGGGGGTTTTTCCCGGGTTTGTCTTTTTTCTTCGGTTCAGGTTCTGACTCCGATTCAGGCTCGGGTTCAGAGTCTGGTTCTGGCTCGGGTTCAGGGACTGGTTCCGAGCCGGGTTCAGGGACTGGTTCGGACTCAAAATTAGGGGCTGGTTCGGGCTCAGGTTCCGTGGCCTTGTCCCCAAGGGGTCTCAATGCCATATCCTCCCCCATTTCCCGAATATTATCATCCCCCAGGCCAATAAGGGACCCTATGATATCTGACTCGACAATGGCGGCTATCAGGGCAAAAAAGGGAAGGCAACCGGATATCTCCTTATCAGAGAGCAGACCCGCAGACTCTATATCCACCTTTGATTCAAGGATCATAACGCCCTTTTCAAGTTCATTGATGAACTCAAGGGGGTTCTTTCCCTTGAGTTCCACATCATGGATAAGATCAAACTCTGCCAGATAAATATGACGACCGCCCTTTTTTGCCGTTTCAATGTCATACCTGGGCAGAGAAAAGATCACCCTGCCGTCATCACGGGCAATATCCACATCCGTAGAGACTGTCTGCTTTTCTTCTGCATTCATTGAGCCTTCGGCCAGCATCACGAGCGCCTGTATGTGGTCGGAGACATCCATGTCATTGCTCTGGGATACATTGTTTATCAGATCCCTGAGCGCATCGGATGCCATGAGCAGGATATTTATGTTCTCCGGGTTGGGTACCATCTCCCGGTCCCTGATCATACCCAGGACATTCTCCATCTTGTGGGAGAGTTCCTTTATATTGGAAAGCCCCATGAACCCGGCCCCCCCCTTGATGGAATGGGCCGCACGGAACACCTTGTTAACGATATCCTCATCGATATTCTCTCCGCCCTCTTCAATGGCAAGGAGCTCAGCCTCCACGTCTTCCAGGTGTTCCCTTGATTCCTCTACATAGAGATTCAGGGTTTCATCATCCATAATATTTCCCCCTTAAAGGCCCACTTACATGCATGAATATCCCGTATATGGATATCCCTTATATAACCTTTATATTCCTGAAGCATTTTTTGCAAAAACATTCCCTTTACTCTACCCGATCAGCTTCCCAGCGGGATCCATATCATCAGAAGGCGGAACACCATGCTCGTTACGATATTCTTTTCTCTTGCATTGTCCCTGTTTGGGCCCCCTGCAGTATTGATCGACTATTATCTGGTTCAATGTCTCGTCCTTGTGTTTTTTAAAAAAACCGCATTTTGCAAGCAGTTCACATTCCGATACAGCTTCCCCTACCTTGAACACGTTCACCATCTTCATCAATTGCCCGGCCAGACTGTTCAGGTCCCCTGCACTGGAATCCACCTGGGAGCTGGAGTTGCTCATCTCTGTGGCAGACTGATTGACCTCTGCTATGTCTTTTGCAATCTCTCCGGCCACAGTGGAGGACTGGGCCACATTCTCTGTCACCTCCTGGATGCCCTGTGATGCCTGAGTGATATTCCCGGCGATCTCTTTTGTGGTCACAGACTGCTCATCCACTGCCGTGGCAATGGTGGAGACCATATCATTGACATCGTCTATAATATGCGAGATGCCGCTGATCTCTTCCCCTGTGCCACCG
>JAYEKR010000241.1:0-10102 GCA_034661115.1 Thermodesulfobacteriota bacterium
ACCTTTTCAAGGTGAGCCCTTGGATGGGGCAGCCACCCATGTCTTTCATAAAGATCAGGACCAGGAGATACAAAGACATCCCTGTTGGCTTTAATCTCCCATTGCTCCATGTCGTCTTTTTCGGTGAGGAGGATCTCCTCATTGTCATGGCATGCAAGGCAGGTTTCATTCTGCGGTGTCTTCAGCTGGATATTATGCGGTGTAGTCATCTTCCATGTTGGAAACTTGTCTATATCAACAAGTGCATCTTTTACATAAAAGTCAAACAGGCCGCTGTTTATAGGTACGTGCCGCACGCACACATATTTTTCCGGTCGATCCGTGGAAGGGTGTGTATTCTTCCCGATCTTGAACCCCATTTTTGAGGGGTCGACTTTGAAATAGCCCTCACCCTTTTTGTTTTCCCCGACATGGCAGTTGAAGCAGTTTTTATAGGGGACAGAATGGCAGACCTGGCAGCTTACCTTGTCTTTATGTATGGCATGGGCAGGGTTTGAAAGGGGTTTGCCGGTTTTTATGTTGGGCTTGTCGTCTTTTTGGGCAGAAGCCGCGGAATCCTTGTGGCAGTCTTCACACCTTGACCGGTTTTCGACAGCGAACATGTCAAAGGCATCTTTGCCGCTGCCGTGCATTTCATCGCCTGAATGGCATTCCTTACATCCCATCTGGTGCTTTTTATGGTGGACATCGGCAGGAACGCCGGGATTTTTTCCGAAAAACTCTTTGTCGATCCTGCTTCCATGACATGAGGTGCAGTTTGTTTCAACCGGCGGTGTCTTTTGGAACATATGACCGTCAATGAGCCCGCCATCAACGCTGGCAGGACGGCTTACATGGCATTGGCCACAACTGCTGTGGCACGTCATGCAATTTTTCCCCATGGCATGCTCGATCCTGTCCTGTATCTTTGGATCCTTGCTTGCCCTGCGAAGGATCTTTCGTTTAAACGGTGCAAGGGTTGCATGGAGATTGGTGCTGTTTTTTGATGTTATGTCTGCATGGCACTGGCCGCATGTCTTTGAAGGATCAGGATAGGTGGGGTCGGTTATTATCCCCTTATGCGCCTCTTTTGCATCTTCAGCCCCTGGATTTCCTTTATGGCAGACCTCGCATGATATCTCTCCATGTACGTCTTCTTCAATGAAATCCAGATTTACATATACCCTTTCGTATGGCTCCAACGGAGCCACAGCACCGCCTCACCCCTCTCCTGTAGACTCTGATTCACCTTCTTCCGGGATCAGTCTCCCGGTCTCCCTGAGTTCTGTAACGATATTTCTCAGGCTGGTATGGCATGATATGCAGCTGCTTTCTTCTGCATGTACATAACCGGGGAGGTTCAGGGAAACAAAGCAAAGGGCCATAACAAAGAATGCAAACGCATTTAATCTATTTATATCTTCAATCATGTATATAAAATATTATATATTTATACAGGATGCAAGGGGAAAATGGCTATAAGGCGATTTCAGGTCAGAGATAGCTGTGAAGCCCGGAAAGGATATAGTTGACTCCAAGGTAGGTAAAGATAACGGCAGTAAAACCAAGGATCGAGACCAGTGACATCCTGATGCCTTTCCATCCCTTTGTAATGCGGGCATGAAGAAAGGCGCCGTAAATCAGCCAGGTAATAAGGGACCATGTCTCTTTTGGGTCCCATCCCCAGTATCTTCCCCATGCGTTTTCAGCCCATGCAGCTCCGGTGATGATCCCCAGGGTCAGCAATACAAACCCCAGTGATATCATATTGTATGTCGCTTCATCCAAAACAGCTGCATCCGGCAGCAGGGCGATAATGCCTTTTTTGCTTTTCGTGCGTTTCAGGAGATAAAGGATGCTCAGCCCAAAGGCAATGGCAAAGCACGCATATGCAAAGAAACAGGTGATGACATGACTGGTCAGCCAGTTGCTTTGAAGCGCAGGGATCAGGGGCTGAATCTGGCAGTCCACATTGGGGGATAAGGTGGTGTAGGCCAGGATCAAAAAGGAAAAGAATGTGGCCAGTATGCCGCCCAGGTTGTTTGTATCTTGTTTTCTTGTCACCAGGTAAATAAAGACAAGGGACCAGGAAAAAAAGACCATGGATTCATAAAAGTTTGAAAGGGGGGCATGGCCTATACCCATCTGGTATGAATGGATCCAGCGGCAGATCAATGCCGCGGTATGGATTGCCATCCCTGCAACAGTACTCACTAATGCGATTTTTTCTGCTGATTTTTTTTTGAAGATATAAGAAATCAGAAAAACAAAGGCCGAGAAAAAATAGACAAAGGTTGTAATGCTGACAAGAAAGGTGTCGTTTATCAAAATTCATCTCCCTGGAATCGCCCGGCGAGCCCTTGTATTTTTTCTTTGAATGCCTTCTGGTTTTTGCTGGCATTGGCAACAACAGAGATTTCATGCCCTTTTTGAGTATCCCGGATACGTAACCATATCCTTGTATGGGTAAAGAAGAGGCTCAGGATAAAGCCTGTTATCATGAATATGAAACCGGCCCGGACAAAGGGTGTCCCCGGGTTTTTGCTGACCTGTATACCGGTGTAATAGGCTTTATCATAATCTTTTAATCTAAAGGCGAATGCGCCCCTTTGCGTCTGTTTGTCTTTAAATATCCAGAATATATCGTGCGCCTTGTCCGGCTCGATCAGGACACCCAGCACCCCGGGGCCTCGGCCCTTGTAGTCAGGGAGAAGTTTGGCCACGGCAAAATAAATTTCGCTATTGGGAAGGGGTTTCTTTTTCATCTTGTCCAGGGTCAAAACCGTTTTTTCCCCTGTAACAGTGTTTTCTGCAGCGACCTGAAAACTGCTCGTATCGGCAATGCCGTATGTTGCCTGGCAGAATTTCAATCCCTTATAATGCAGGGGATGGTTTACCGTGATGGCGCCGGTCATGACTTCTTTTCCCTGATCCACGATAGTCAGGTCTGTCTTGTATCTCTTGGGCATGCCTGTTTTATAAAAATCAACGCTGAAGTGGTTGCAGATAATATCGAACCCGAGTTCTTTTGTGCCTTTTCCACTGAACAGGGAAAATGTGTCAGCGCTTTCGCCCTCCACCAGGATTATCTGGCCGCTGTATCCCCAGATCATCCCGATCATCCCCCCGGCCAGTATGAAAAGGACGCTGACATGGACAAGGATCATTCCCCACCTGGAGGTCTTACCCTTTTCTGCAAAAAAATATTCTGTATTGTCTTTTTTTGTGTGGACAGGCGTTTTGGCAAGCGAGGTAAGGATCTTTGTTGCCTGAAGTTCAAGGGCCTCTATATCTCTATTGCTGTGCCATGTTTTTATGGTCCTGGATGCAGCAAAGATTTCATCATCAGTGGGGTTTTTCCCCGAAGAGGTCAATCTTATAATGCGTGGGATTTGTCTGAGGGTGCAGGCAATGATGTTTATCGACAGCAATACCAGAAGGAGAGTAAACCACCATGAGTGGTACATGTCAAAGATGTCAAAGAATCCCATGACAGAAAATACACGCTGGCTGTAGATCTGTTCATATCTTTCAATCGGCAGACCCTGCTGTATCAGCGTGCCAAGGATCGAGGTTGCGGCGATCGCAAAAAACAGGAATATGGTAAGCCTTGTTGATGAAAAAAGATTATATAATTTTTTATACATATCTACGGTTCCATACAAGGAATATATAGAGCCAAATGCAGAACCATCGGGTTGTCATTTTTGCCTGGGGTTTTTGTTCCCGTAAAATATTTTCCATCCTGATTCTGACCCTCCTGGATGTACACGCCCACCTGGATGTACACGCCCACCATTATAACTGGATATCAGCTAACACAGAGCAAAAAGCACAGTCAAGTGGACAGCCTGTTATTGCGGGAAACAAAGTGACCTGTCTGTGGTTTCCACCCTTTCCTTGTTTCAATGATCAATCCGTGAACGGCCCAGATCTTTGTTTACGGACATTATTAAATGTGCTATGAAAATATTAACAGGATAAAGGTGTTGTCGCTTGAATATAACGTCACTTTATCTAAAAAAACATTCATGGAGGTAAATGTTTAATGCGTAAACAAACAGCAGTTAAGGGTGGTTTGATTGGTATCTTTGTATTGTTCCTTTGTCTTTGTCTGTCTTCTGTCGGTATGGCAGACATGACTTCCAAGGATTTTGTAAGCAAGGCAAAGGAAACCATAAAGGAGGTATCTGTTGCCGATGCCAAGGCAGCGATAGATTCAGGGAAGGCCATTGTATTGGATTGCAGGACAGCCAAGGAATTCAAAAGAGGGCATGTCCCCGGGGCGATCAATATTCCAAGAGGGCTTCTGGAGTTCAAGGTAGGCAAAAAGTTTCCTGACAAGGCGGCATATATAATTATATACTGCAAGTCAGGTGGCCGTTCATGTCTGAGCACCTGTACACTGGGAGATATGGGGTATACAAACATTGCAAGTATGGACGGCGGCTGGAAGGCCTGGATCATGGCAGGTTACCCCATGGAATAGGGTTGGATATCCGATAATACATAAAAAGGGACGGCCAGAGGCCGTCCCTTTTTTGTTCATCCGGGGTGATAATGCTCCGGATTATATCCCCAGGTATGCGCTCTTGATCTTTTCGCTGTTCAGCAGCGCTTTTGAGGAATCATTGAGGGTAATCCTTCCGCTTTCCATGACATATCCCCTGGTCGCGATTTTCAATGCCATGTTTGCGTTTTGTTCCACAAGAAAGATGGTTGTGTTGTTTTCCTTGTTGACCTTGCTGATGGTTTCAAAGATCAGGTGTACCAGTACAGGCGCAAGCCCCAGTGATGGCTCATCAAGGAGGAGCAGTCTGGGTCGGCTCATAAGCCCCCTGGAGATGGCAAGCATCTGCTGTTCACCACCGCTCAATGTTCCTCCATGCTGCGAGCGCCGCTCGGCCAGGCGGGGGAAAAGCTCGAACACATAATCCATATCCTGTTTGATGCCTTTTTTGTCTTTGCGCAGATAGGCACCCATATCCAGATTTTCCATGACCGTCAGATCGGGAAAAATTCTGCGGCCCTCCGGCACCTGGACAATGCCCAGGGAGAACACCTTGTCCGGGCTCATACCCTCGACAGGGCTGCCCATGAAAGAGATTGTCCCCTGCCTGGCCGGAACTATGCCGCTGATGGACATGAGCATGGTGGTTTTTCCCGCGCCATTGGCGCCCAGGAGGGCGACTATTTCACCCTGGTCGACCTCAATGCTCACCCCCTTGAGGGCATGTATCCCGCCGTAATATGTATGCATATCAGTGACCTTAAGCATTCTCTTCTTCCCCTGATTCTCCAAGATAGGCCTTGATCACGCTGGGATCAGAAGATACCTCTTCCGGGGTTCCACTCGCAATGAGTTCTCCATAATCCATGACATAGACCCGGTCGGAGATGCTCATTACCAGGCGCATATCATGCTCGATCAGCAGGATCGATATACCATCTTCATCGCGTATGCGGCTGATCAGTCGGTCCAGTTCGCGTGTCTCCCTTGGGTTCATTCCCGCGGCAGGCTCATCGAGTAAGAGCAGAAAGGGTTCAGTGGCCATTGCCCGGGCAATCTCCAGGCGTCTCTGCGCGCCATAGGGCAGTTCTTTTGCCAGGTCGTTCACCTGTTTTTCCAGGTGGAACCTTTTCAGCAGGTCATAGGAAAAGGAGACCATCTCTTTTTCCTCTTTGCGTGTCCTTTTTCCTTTTAATATGGAGCCCAGGATTCCGGATTTGGTCCTGCAGTGCCGAGCCACCATAACGTTTTCCAGCACGGTCATGTTCTGGAAGAGACGTATGTTCTGAAAGGTGCGGGCAAGGCCTTTTGAGGTGATCTGGTTCGGTTTCAGACCAGTGAGTTTTTGGCTTTCACCTGCCATGGGGTGTATAATGATCATCCCTCCGGTTGGTTCGTAGATACCGGTGATACAGTTGAAAAAGGTGGTTTTACCTGCCCCGTTCGGGCCGATAAGGGCCACGATTTCGCCTTGCCTGATCTGGAGATCGACCTCGTCGATGGCCCTGAGTCCGCCGAAGTCCATGGTCAGTCCTTTTACATCCAGGACAGGGCGCATCTGTTTCATCGAGGGACTCCTGATGGGGTTTCCTCTGCGTGAAATTCATAATGCTGCTTGACCCGGCTGATGAGTCCCTGCGGACGGAAGACCATTACCAGGACCATGCTGGCGCCAAAGATCAGCATGCGGAATTCTGAAAAGGCCCTGAGGTATTCCGGCAGGAGTATAAGGATAAAGGCCCCCAGTATCACCCCTACAATGGACCCCATGCCTCCCAGTACCACGATGGAAAGGATGATGGCCGACTCCATGAATGTGAAGCTGGCCGGATTGATAAAGGTGGTCTTTGCCGCAAAGATGCAGCCCACCATACCGGCCCAGGTTGCACCAAGGGCAAAGGCGGTCAGTTTGGTCGTGGTTTTGTCTATGCCCATGGCCTGACAGGCGATCTCGTCTTCTCGAAGTGCGATCCATGCCCTGCCGATACGCGAGTTTCTCAGCCTGGAGACAACAAAGATCGTAAAGATTACCAGGACAAGCGTGATATAATACATATAGATCATCGACTGGTGTATATTGAGATCCATGCCAAAAAATCCGGGTCTTGATATGCCGGAAATGCCGCTGGGTCCATAGGAAAAACTGTTCCAGTTTTCAAGGATCAAACGGATGATTTCACCAAAGCCCAAAGTCACTATGGCAAGGTAGTCTCCCCGGAGCCTGAGGACAGGGAATCCCAGGAGGATGCCGAAACACGCGGCCAGAAGACCGCTCAAGGGAAGGACAAACCAGAAACCAAGGCCGAAATGGTGGTTAAGCAGGGCATAGGCATAGGCGCCCACTGCATAAAAGGCCACATACCCGAGGTCAAGCAGCCCGGCAAGCCCCACCACGATATTGAGGCCGAGTCCAAGTGAGACATACATCAAGGCCGTGGTCATGATCGAGGTCTGATAGGCAGAGAATATAAGGGGGAAGATCACGGAGACAATGGCAATTCCTGCCAAAAATGTGTAGTAGACCCGTGGGGTTTCACGGAAGGTCCTGCCGATGCGTTCCTGCCACGAATCTGTTGTATCGTTTTTGACAGGGGCGTTTCTCTCCATCCCGTACCGCCACAAAAAAGAGAGGAAAAAGGTAGCGGCTCCTATATAGGCCATGTTCATCCATCTCCATTCAATGGTATTTTCCATGGTATTTATCCGGATGACCATTATGGGAAAGGTAAGGAACATGAACCAGAGCGATACAGCGACAGATTTTCGGAATTCCCTTCTTACAAGCATTATCAATGATCCGGTATTGTCCGCCATGACCTATACCTTTTCCGATGATGACCGGCCGAGGATGCCCGCTGGTCTGAAGATCAAGATCAGGACAAGGAGACAGAAGGCAAAGACATCCTCGTAATCACTGGATACATATCCCGTGGCAAAGCTCTCTGTCCATCCGAGGATCAGCCCACCGAGGACTGCCCCCGGGATACTGCCGATACCGCCGAGCACTGCTGCGGTAAAGGCCTTGATCCCTACGATAAAACCTATGTAAAAATTGATCTGGCCGATATGTGAGGATATCAATATCCCTCCCAGTGCGGCGAGGGAAGACCCGATAATAAAGGTTACAGATACAACCCTGTCTACATTGACCCCCAGGAGTTTTGCCATGGTCTGGTCCTGTGATGTTGCACGCATGGCCTTCCCCATGGATGTGTACCGGATAAACAGGGTCAGTGCCACCATGACAGCTGCAGTGGTCAGTACGATCACCAGCTCGGATGACCGCATGATGTTTTTGTAGGGCTCCATAAAAGAAAAATCAGGGATCAATGTGGGAAAGGAGAGGAAATCCGATGTCTGGGCAATGAGCACATAATTCTGGAGAAAGATGGACATGCCGATGGCGCTTATCAACGGCGCAAGCCTTGGTGCTTTTCGTAAGGGTTTATATGCAATTTTTTCAATGGTGTATCCATAGGCGGATGAATATACAATGGCCACCAGGCTTGCCAGGACAAGCAGTGAAATGCCGCTGAATCCCAGCAGGGAAAGGATACTTGCAGCTATAAGGGCGGTAAAGGCCCCGATCATATAGATTTCACCATGGGCGAAGTTGATCAGCTGAATGATCCCGTAAACCATGGTATATCCGAGGGCAATCAGGGCATAGATGCTTCCCCTTGTAAGCCCTCCCAAGAACAGTTGGAAAAAATATTCCATGTTATTTTACAGGTACATATACACCGTCTACAACCTGGTATATGGAAAAACCAATCCCCTTTGCGTCGCCTCTTTCATCAAAGCTGACCTTGCCCAGGGGTGTGTTGACCCATTCGGTTCTCAATGCCTTTGTTACTGCATCGTAATCGGTTGATCCCGCCTTTTCAATGGCGTTCAACAGGCACTCGGTGGCTGCATATGCATTTAGATAAAAAGCGCCTGGCTCTTCGCCATAGACCTCTTTATGGAGTTTGATCGCGGCCTGTGCCTCGGGTGATTGTGTCGTATCTATGGGGCCTGTGGCATATACGCCCTCGGCATATTTGCCTGCCACCTTGATAAAGGTATTGTCCCTGACCCCGTCATCAGAGATAAACGGAATATCCATGCCCACCTTGCGCATTTGGGAGACAATCTTGGATGCCTCGGGGTGATATCCTCCAAAGATCACGACCTGTGCCCCTGAATGCCGTATTTTCTGCACCACTGCGGAATAATCCACTGCCCCCGGGGTAACACCTTCGAAGAGGACAACTGAGGCCCCTGCCTCTTTGAACCCGTCCCTGGCAAATTCGGCGAGGCCCTTGCCATAGTCTCCTTTATCATGGATGATCGCTACTGTGTTGAGTTTGAGCTTGTTCATGACAAAATTAACCTGCATCATGGCCTGTGCATCATCCGGTGAGATTGTACGGAAGAAATTGGGGTATTTCCCGCTTTTTGTCAGGTCCACATTTGTGGCAGAGGGTGAAATTACTACGATGTTGGCATCCTTGTAGATGTTGATTGCTGCCTTGGTGGCGCCGCTGCATATATGTCCCATGATCGCATCGGTCTTTGCAGAGACCAGTTTGATGGCAACATTGGTGGCAACCTCGGGTTTACAGACATCATCTTCCTGGAGGATCACAACCTGTTTGCCATTGACCCCGCCCTTTTTGTTGATTTGATCGACCACGAGTCTTGCGGCATTTGCACTGGGCAGGCCATAGGAGGCTAGATCCCCGCTGTATGCCCCTGCAACACCGAGTTTTATTATCCCTGCATCGGGCTTTTTTGCCTCGACCTCGCCCTTGTCCTTACTGCATCCAGACACCATAAATACCAACAAAAGAATGCCAAGCAAATACACCAGTTTTTTCATTTTTCCCGATCCTCCTTAATTGCCAGGGCCGATATGGTCCGGCATCAAATTCTGGTATCATTAAAACACAGTTCAGTCAAACCCCATGTGAACAGAGGCATCTGCGCTGTACTTTTCTCCTTCTTCCTTGGATCGGCGGCGGTATCGGGATGGGAAAAAACATCCTATGAAAAATACAGTTTTTTCCTTCCAAAAGACTGGAAAAACGGGGGAGCAGATGGTGCATGGTGCCCCGGGGATCAGGATACAACAACCGGACTTCCCAGAGTCAGCTTGTACGTCGGAAGTATACCGCCAATGATGTCCGGAAATACCATCGAAGAGAAGCTGAAATTCTACTATCATTCTGTCCCTGACATTATCGGAAAAGTTAAAAAATGCGGAATGGAAGGAATGTTGGTCGAAACAACTTTTAAAGGCTTCAAGCATAGAGGATTGATTCTTATTGATGAAGGCGCCATGACGATTCTCGATCTCTTTGATTGCCGAGCGCCCGAAGGAAAATTCAACCAATACGAAGAGACATTTAAAAAGATCCTAGATTCGGTCGGCTGTTAGAGAAGGTCTGTTATATAACCCATTTTTGCACAGGACGCCAAACAGCGGGCGCCTGTGAAAAACCCGTTATGCATACTTTTTAAATTGCTTGACACATATAATGGACACCATTATAATATGACCCATGATAAGAACCTTTAAGTCTGCTGGTACAGAAGATATTTTTGATGGTGTGGCATCTCAAGCAGCTC
>JAYEKR010000242.1:0-10092 GCA_034661115.1 Thermodesulfobacteriota bacterium
CCTTTTCATCTCATACCCCTCCTTAATGCAAAAACAACCGGGCCAATATAAAAAAAACCGTTCAACACCTTACCAACCGACCACTACAAATAATTATAGATAAGCAATAACCATACCCGTGCAAAATACCCGTGATGTGAATCCTTCCAGTCATTGTTTTGCCATATATTTTAATCTATCATTCCGATAGATTAAATGCAGGACTGCAAACATATCCCCATAGAAAAACCCCCGAAATCAGGTCGTGTGATATGGATCAAAGATGAAAACATTTTCAGCCAACGGAAAATGTTTACCCAGTTGTTAAAGGATTTGTCTCAGGGTAAGATAAAAAAAAGTCAAACAAAAGCCTTCATTGGAACGCAAAAAAACGCGCCAGGTAAAGCTTGATGATTAGCCGCAATAGAAGAAACAGATGAAAACCCCAGACAGAAAAACAGTAGCACGACTTGATGAGCTGCCAAACATTGGAAAGGCGATGGCAAAGGATCTAAATTTGATTGGCATTGACCATCCTAAAAAGCTTATTGGAAAAGATCCGTTTGATTTATATAAGAAGCTGTGCATGGTAACAGGTAAAAAACATGACCCCTGCATTATCGATGTCTTTATGTCGGTTGTTCATTTCATGGAAGGTGGTAATCCACATCCGTGGTGGTCATTTACCGCTGACAGAAAAAAACATGTGGCTCAAAATCAAGGAATATAAGGTGACGGGAATACAACCAGATATGCCTCCTCGCTTGAAAAAATATTGGAATTTTACAAAAAAGCCTTTGCTTTGACAAGGACCACTATGGGGTGTTATTCATCATGGATGACTGTGGTGATGATATAGCCGCCGGATTTTTCATCGTGTTCCAACTCCAGCAGATGCTGCTGACTGGCCTCTTCCAGGAGACGGCTGAAGGAGCGGAAGCCGTAATAGGATTCAGTGAATCCGGGTTTGCGCCTCTTCAAGGTCTGTTTCACCATCGATCCCCAGATCTTGTCTTCATCACCGCGTTCTGAGAACAGGGCCTCCACGGTCTCCAGGACCAGGTCCAGGGCCGCCTGTTTTTTGTCTTCTTCAACCTCTTCTTTGGTTTTACCCTTGGTTGCAGTGCCTGTGACAGCCTTGGCTGGGGTCTTTTTGGGCTTGGGCCTCTTGGACGCGTTTTCCCGCACGAGATCATCGTAGAAGATAAATTCGTCACAGTTGGAGACCAGGAGGTCGGCGCAAGAATTTTTCACCCCCACGCCGATAACGAGCTTGTTGTTTTCTCTGAGCTTGCTCACCAGGGGTGAAAAATCCGAGTCACCGCTGATGATCACAAAGGTGTCAACATGCAGCTTGGTATAGCACAGGTCGAGCGCATCCACGACCATGTGGATATCGGCCGAGTTCTTGCCGGATTGGCGCACATGGGGGATCTCAATCAGCTCAAAGGCGGCCTCATGCATCACACCCTTGTAGTCCTTGTAGCGGGCCCAGTCGCAGTAGGCCTTTTTTACAATAATGTTGCCCTTGAGCAATAGACGTTCAATGATCTTTTTCATGTCAAACTGGGCATACTTGGCATCACGTACGCCCAGGGCTATATTCTCGAAGTCACAGAACACTGCCATGTTCCTGGTCTTTATCTGTACTGTCATTCTTTTCTCCCCTTAAATATTTTTACGGCCGGACATGTGCTCGGATGACTGGGCAATGCCCATTACCCGGCAGAAAAGATCCATGGCCGGGATGGGCATTCGGTATTTCATGCCGCCTCTTCAGATTGCATCTTCTCAATACAGTCAATGTACTAAGGCCTCAGCCTCTTTTCAAGCGCGCGGATAAGGGCAAGGCATACCTGGTTCGCATCCGCAACAATCGCGCAATCTGCTACCTTCATCATGGCAGCCTCAGGGTTTTTGTTTACGGCAATGATAAAGGCAGACTTGTCAATTCCGGCAGTATGCTGGATCGCGCCGCTGATGCCGAATGAAAACAAAACACGCGGGCTGATATGCTGGTCTGCCTGCCCGACCAGCATTCCCGGTCCGGCCCACCTGGCATATACAACCGGCCTGGTTGCCCCGACCTCTGCGCCCAAAAGACGGGCGAGCCTGAAAATATTTTTAAACCTCTTGCTGCTGCCCATTCCCCTCCCTCCGCACACAACAATGGAAGCATCCTCGATCTTCTGGGACTGCCTGGCCTGCGGTATGGACGAGATAACATGTATACGGTCTTTGGGGAAATTGTCAGGGAGGTCTATGGAAACGATCTCTCCCCTGGCCTGGTAATCGTGGACACGCTCATGAAACACACCGCCCCGCACGGTTGCCATGACCGGTCTTGTATGGGGGGTGACAATACGGGAAAGGAGATTGCCGCCAAAGGCAGGTGCTGTCTGTACCAAATTGCCATCCGTATCAAGATCAAGCCCGACACAGTCAGAGGTCAGTCCTGTCCGGAGCCTTTTGGCAACCCTTGGAGCAAACTCCCGACCAAAGCTGGTGGCCCCGGCAAGGATAATGTCCGGACTGTATTGGAGAACCAGGTGCTCCATAAGTGCTGTATAGATATCGATCGAGTATTCCTTCAGGCCGGGATCATCGACCACATAGACCTTATGCGCCCCATGCGCGATATATTCGCCCACCCATTCATCCACCTCGTGGCCAAAGACAATTGCGCAGACATCGGCCTGCATCTCTTCGGCAAGTTCATTGGCCCTGGCAAGGATCTGGAGGGTCACCCTGACCTGAAAATAGTTGCGGTAATCACCAAAGACCCATATACTGCGCCTGTTCATCTATTCATGTGCCTCCTGGATATCCATGCCCGCGGCAGAACCTATGGTCTCCCCGAATCTCTCAAAGAGGTCATCAACCACCTTTTTCGGGGTGCCCTTGAACACCACATTCTTCTTTTCCGTGGCAAGGGAATACACATCCACAATGCGGGTGGGAGAGCCCTTTGAACCGATCTCTTCAGGATCCAGGCCAATCTCCTGGGCGCCAATGCGCAGGATGCGCGGGTTATCAAAGGCCTCTTCAAGCCCTCCCATGGACATGTACCTGGGGTGAAAACTCCCTGTCGAGACACCTACCAGGCAGGGGAATGCCATTTCCAGAGTCTCTTTATACCCATCACAGATCCGCTCTACAACCACACCTGTGTCCCGGATACTTATTGCATGGACATAGGCCGCGCACACAAACCCCAGCTCTTCGGCCAGTTGCGGACCCACCTGGGCAGTATCGCTGTCCGATGTATTCGAACCCATGAGGACAAGGTCCATGTCCGGGCAATAGGTCTTTGATGCAGTGGCAAGACAATGAGATGTTACCAGCGTATCCGCCCCTGCCATGGCCCTGTCACAGAGCAGAAGACAACGGTCCGCTCCCATGCCCGCGGCCTCGTAAAGCACCTCTTCGGCCATTGGAGGACCCATAGTAATGACCGTGATATACGCGCCATGCTCCTCCTTGATCTTCAATGCCGCTTCAAGCCCGTGCTTGCTGGCAGGATCCATCATGCCCGGGGACTTTTCACGCATGAGTGTCCCTGTCTTTGGATCCCATGGCAGATCCGCAACCATGGGCACCTGTTTTACACATACCAGTATATTCAACATATCCATTCGCCTAAACCAGCTCCGATAAAACGGCGCGGGAGATCACCATCCTCTGGATCTCGCTTGTACCCTCGTATATCTCTGTCACCTTGGCATCCCGATAATAACGTTCCACATCATATTCCCGGCTGTATCCATATCCGCCGTGGATCTGGACCGCCTTTGAAGTCACCCTTGTTGCCATGGATGAACAAAAAAGCTTTGCCATGGATGACTGCGCCCCAAAGGGCTGGCCGGCATCCCTGAACGCACAGGCCTGAAAGACAAGAAGCCGGGCCGCATTGATCTGTGTCGCCATATCGGCCAGATAATTCTGTATACTCTGGAACGAAGAAATCGGCCGCCGGAACTGCTGCCTCTCTTTTGCGTATTGCACAGACGCCTCAAAGGCCGCCTGTGCAATACCAACGGCCTGCGCTGCAATACCGATACGCCCGGTATCAAGGGTATCAAGCCCGATCCTGAGGCCATCACCCACCTCTCCAAGTACATCCTCATCACCCACCCGGCAGTCTTCTAAAAAAAGGGAAGAGACCGGATTTGCACGCATCCCGCACAAATCTTCTCTTTCGCCCACCGAGAAACCCTTTGTCCCCTTTTTAACGATAAACACGCTCGAGGCCATCCTGGAGTCATCTGATGCAGTAATGGCAAAGATCAGTGGAAGGGTGCATATCTCCCCGTTTGTAACGAATATCTTGGTACCGTTGAGTATATACCCGTGTGAGTCCCTGGTCGCATAGGTTTCAACGGACGAGGCGTCAGAGCCGGCATTGGCCTCGGTGATACAAAAGGCCCCGATATCTTCTCCGCTGGCAAGCCCGGGCAGGTATTTTTCTTTTTGTTCCCGGGTCCCATAGCGAAGTATGGGATAGACCCCTACCCCGTTATGCACGGTGACACATAACCCTATGGCCGCACAGACACGCGAGAGCTCTTCAATGGTGATGGCATAGCTGATGCTGTCCAGCCCTGCCCCACCATAGTCCCTGGGCACCTGCAGTCCGAAAAAATCAAGGGCCTTCATCTTCTCGATCACCTCCCAGGGAAACCTGGAATCATGATCGATCTCGTGCGCCACAGGGCCCAGCTCTGCCTCGGCAAACTCACGCACGGTCTTGCGGACCATCTGATGTTTCATGCACGGATTAAGACTCAATAATTTCTCCAGTCAATCTCTTATTCAACCTGTTCTACGAACCATAACCTGATACCCTGAACCAACAGAAATATCAAGCATGGTGTCAGAGCGGCGCAAGGGGCCGCTCTGAATTCAACAGATATCAGGGTCTCACTGCGCCCTTCGCCCCTGTTGATTGTTGAGACCCTTGTTCCCGGCATCAATCTCCCCTTGAAAAAAGACACTGTGTTCACTACATAAATAAAAATCTTAAAAATACAATAGGAGCAAAACATGGGAAAAAGACAAAAGAGTACACGCAAGTTCAAGACAGAGGTGCAGCAGCTTATGAACCTCATCGTCCATTCACTCTATTCCAATCAGGAGATCTTCTTAAGGGAGCTCATCTCCAATTCATCCGATGCCATCGATAAACTGCGCTTTAATGCGCAAACCCAGACAGATATCATGGGTGATGACAATGAACTCCACATCCGAATCATCACGGACAAAGAAAAACACACCATTACCATAGAAGACAATGGTCTCGGCATGGGCTATGACGAGGTCATCGAAAATATCGGAACCATTGCACAGAGCGGGACCACTGCCTTTCTCGAGGCAATGAAAGAATCAAAGAAAGACACTATATCCCCGGAACTCATAGGACAGTTCGGGGTTGGATTCTACAGTGCCTTTATCGTAGCAGACAAGGTGAGCCTTCTCACAAGGGCAGCTGGCGAGGAGACTGCCACCCGCTGGGAGTCCACAGGCACGGGATCCTATACCATAGAGGAGACAGACAAGCCCTCAAGGGGAACCAGTATTACCCTGCATCTAAAGGAAAAGCATGACGGGGACCAGGACTTTACAGATGAATGGACCCTGCGTGACATCATACACCGCCACTCGGATTTTGTGAGTTATCCCATCATAATGACCGTGGAAAAGGATGAACCCATCCCCGAAGACCAGCTTATCCGTGACAAGGAGGGCAACCCGGTAGGCAATACCACGCAAAAGGTATTCAAGGACGAAACACTGAACTCCATGAAGGCCATATGGACAAAAAACAAGGACGATATCACAGAAGAAGAACACGAGGAGTTCTACAAACATCTGAGCCATGACTGGAATCCCCCGCTGAAACATCTCCACATGAAACTTGAGGGGGTAACCGAATATACCGCACTCTTGTATATACCTTCCCAGGCACCCTTTGATCTCTTTACCAAAGAACACCATCACGGCATACACCTTTACAGCAAACGGGTATTCATCATGGATGACTGCAAGGAACTCCTCCCGGAATACCTGAGTTTTATCCAGGGCGTGGTGGATGCACCTGACCTGAACCTCAATATCAGCCGTGAGATCCTCCAGCAGGACCGTCTTGTACGCAATATAAGCAAAAACCTTGTCAAGAAAATCCTCGGCCTTCTCGAGGAGATGGACAAAGAGACCTATGATAAGTTCTATAATGAATTCGGCGAGATGCTGAAAATGGGCATCCATATGGACTTTGACAACAAAGACAGGATCTCGCACCTGGTACGCTATAAGACAACAAAATCAAAAGATGAACTCATCTCCCTTGACACATATGTGGAAAACATGAAGCCGGATCAGGAGGACATCTATTATATAACCGGAGACCACCTGTTGACCCTGATGAACAGCCCCTACCTGGAGAAACTCAAGGAAAAGGACTATGAGGTGCTGCTCATGACCAATCCGGTCGATGAATTCGTTGTCCAGGGCCTTAATGAGTACAAGGGTAAAAAGCTCAAGAGTGCAGAAAAGGGGGACCTTGGACTGGACGATGAAAAAAATGACAAAGACGATACCTATTCAGGTCTCTTTGAATTCATGAAAGGCAGCCTCTCGGACCGGGTCAATGAGGTGAAACCCTCTTCTCATCTCAGGGAATCCCTTTCATGCCTTTCAGGAAACACCTATGATATGAGCGGATACATGGAAAAAATCCTCAAGGCATCAGGACAGAATATCCCGGAGACCAAACGTATCCTGGAGATCAACACAGGCCATCCGGTCATGGAAAAAATGCATACACTCTTCGAGGCAAACAAGGATGCCCCTGAACTAAAGGACTATACAGACCTGATCTTTGACGTAGCCACCATCTCAGAAGGGGGCAAGATCGACAATCCCTCACGCTTCTCCAGGATCATAGGCGATCTCATGAAAGAGACACTGGAAAAAGACAACTCAGCTTGATCTGTGTACCAAAATGGTATATCCCATTTAATAATGGATACCATTAAACGGGAATATTCACGAACTCAAAGGAAGATGGATGCCGTAGCCTGCATCCATCTTCCTTCAGAAGACCTTGAGATAAAGGATTGCCAGATACGATTTTTATCACACACAAAGGATATATCCTGGGCCGGAATCTGCCTGAAAATACCCGTGCCTCCAAAGGACAAGGGGCATGTATTCACCCCGTCAAAGGCCCACAGGCTCAAGGATATGCCCCTGAGTGTCACCATCCACGGGGAAAGACTCACGCTCTGGGGCTCTGTTATCCGCTATGACGCCAGGGCCAGAGAGCTTGCGCTTATCATCACCAAGACATCGGATTACCACAGGTGGCAAAAAATCTGCGGAGAAAACATACCGGAATAGAGCGAGCGGGATGTTCAGGTCTTGCAATGACATATTTGGAGAGATGTAGGGGGTCAAATCTTCGTTTGAATATGTAGGGGGTCAAATCTTCGTTTGACTCTTAATATTGGTTATGGTATTTAAATGACATGGTCAGGCCATTGAGGATAGAATATCCGGGTGCGTGGTATCATGTAATGAACCGTGCGAGGAGGGGGCAAGATCTTTATATTGATGAAGATGATCACCTCTATTTCATTGACCTGTTGCAGAAAACGGCAGGTATGTTCAATGTCAGGGTTGCGGCCTATTGTCTCATGCTTACACATTATCATTTGTTGGTTCAGACACCGGATGCTAATTTATCAAGGTTTATGAGGCATCTTAATGGTGTATACACCCAAAGATACAATGTTCGGCATAAATGTGACGGTACTTTGTTTAGGGGGCGGTACAAGTCGATTCTTGTTGATGCGGACAGTTATTTGCTACAGCTTGTGAGATATATTCATAGAAATCCTTTAAGGGCCGGTTTGGTTGAAAAATTGGATCAGTACACCTGGAGCAGTCATAGGGGGTATATTTCAAAGGCCAAGAATGGGGACTGGTTGTATAAGGATTTTGTATTTGCCATGCTGACAGGGCATAGTAGTATGCAGATTGCGCGTTATAAGCAGTTTGTAGAACAGCCTGATTCGCAGGAAACAGTTCAGGCTTTTGACAAGAGGGCCCTTCCGTCAATACTGGGCAGTGAAGAATTTGTAGAGTGGATAAAGGATAAATTTTTCGGTCAAAAAATTAACAAGGAGGTTCCTGAGTCGAAAGGACTGGCGCCGGGCATGGATCAGATAAAAGAGGTAGTTTGCAGCTATTACCAGATTAATGAAAGTCATCTGTTTTCTGTAAAAAGGGGGACGGAGAATGAACCCCGGAATGTTGCCATCTACCTGATGAGATCGATTAAGGGCGAGCCTTTGTTAAGCATTGGTTCTGAATTTAATCTAAACAGGCACAGCTCTGTCAGTAGTGTGCTTGAGCGGACGAGGGAGAAGCTGAAAAAGGATCGCAAATTTAGGAAACGTCTTGAAGAGATAGAAGGAATGTTAAGTAAAGGTCAAAAGAAGACTTGACCCCTATCTCCTTATCCTCCGAAAAAGATTGACCCTGTTGTCATCCTGCCACAGGGGGGTAAAACCGTACCGATTGCATATATAATTGAACGTATTTGCATGGTAGAATGATACATGCGTCGGGTCTTTTGTGTAATACCACTTGTCAAATTTTTCAAGCGTTGTCCAGCGATCGGTCATTATCCCTAACAGCCCGCCAGGCTTTAATAGACTATAGATCCGTCGTATATCTTTTTCTGGGTTATGAAAGTGCTCGAAACACTCGGTTGAAAAGATAAAATCATATGGCGGTCTGATGGGGTTAATTGCGAAAAATGGATCATAATCATCACAAGCAATCCCCTGCTGCCTTACAAGCTGTGATAAAGTTGGTCCCGGACCGCAGCCGTAGTCGAGTCCCAGCATTCTGTTGTCCAGATAAGAAAGCATCGGATGTAAAACGCGTTTTAGAAACTTGACGTATCCTTCGTTCTCAATGTTGTTTTCGTGCGTTGCGTAGCGCTTTTTTTCTTCCTCCGGCGAGATATGATGACATGAGTCGACAAAAATCAATGAACAGTTTTTACAAAGATAATATCGGCGGTTATCCGCACCATTAACGACTACTGCCTGACCGGAAATCAAGCACAATGGGCATGTTACTCGCCGTTCAGACTTTGTTTCCGGCACTGAAATGTTCTCCGATTCTTGTATTTTTCATAGTGTTATTGCACGCTCTGTGTTTACGCCGAACGCCAATGCAGTTCTCTATCTCTTAGGGCTTGATGCACAATTAACGCAAAGAACTACTTCCGGCAAAAGATCCAATCTATTTTGATCTATCGGGCATTGGCAACGCACACAGAGACCATATGTACCTTGCTGTATTCGCATAAGTGCTGACTGTACTCGCAAGATTCTCTCTTCTCTGCGACGATTTATCTCCAAAGCTAACTGCTGCACTTGTATAGCATCACCCCTGGAAACCCGGCCCATGGAACCATCCACTTGGACTGGTGCACATTCAGCAGATGAAGTATTGACCTCAGCTTCAAGCTCAGCCAAAAGATCTCTCAGTTTTTTCTCGTACTTCTCCATAATCAATAACTCCGCTTTCTATTATGTGAACTCAATATAGTGCAATCAGGCATTTGTTGTCAAAAGGCGAACGCTGGCATTAGCCGTTTCGCCCAGAGCCGAGGAACGAGGGTAATAAGGGGCCGTGGATATAGATAGATCTTGGTGGACCCCAGTGTCAAGACAATTTCTTATGCCAATGAATCTCCATGCCCGTGATCGGTCACAAAGAAGGATGAAAATATAGCAGCAAAAGGGCTATTTACATATTAATTGACAACAAAACTGCAGATGTTTATAGTGATCAGCAGGTTACAATAATATTGGGGGAGCATTATGGAAAACAATGTAGGTATGGTGGATCGTATAATTAGAGTATTAGTTGCCACTGCCATTATCGCCTTCTATCTGAAGGGTAAGATCCGTGGCATAGCCGGCCTTCTGCTGGTTGCAAGTGGTGCATTGATGGCTAGTGTTATGAGTGGTTACTGCCCGCTTTATAAACCCTTAAAGATCAATACAAACAAGTAGTGGGGTTTCCTTACCTTTA
>JAYEKR010000243.1:0-10087 GCA_034661115.1 Thermodesulfobacteriota bacterium
TGAGTCGCCATCGGTGTCGTATTTCGCGATAAAGGCCTCATGCGCTGCATCACGAACAGAGCGACGTTCTGTCCATGACAGTTTGCCGTCGCCGTCGATATCGTGCTGCTCCAGAATCGCGGCATGTGCTGTTTCACGCTCTTCATCCGAAAGCTGTCCGTCAGCGTCCGTGTCATACTGCTGCACAATGAACAGGGGAATCCTTGTTTGAAATGAAGGATCATCTCTTGCATCATCGCTGAACCCTTTTTTGCCAAAGGCATTGCCAATAGCAGGGCTAAGCAACATCGCAAATACAACCAGAAAAACCAGCTTTACCATTGTATTTCTTTTCATTGTTTCTCTCCTATGTTTTTTATTTGCAGGATCACGAAGGGTGTAATTCTTTTACCCGTCCGCTCATCATGCTGCGGTGAATCTAGCAGATGAATGTGGAGAAAATATGAAGAAAGGATGTGAAGATTGTGAGGATTGTTAAAATGATTTGAAATATGTGTAAAGCTATACTACGTTTTCATTGGAAGGAGAACAGGTGAAGATAAAACTCGCATATAAAATCTTCTGGGCGTTCCTGATCACGAGCCTCATTACTATTGTCCTGATGACCGGAATCATGAGGTATACTGCCCAACGCCATTTTACACATTATGTAAACAAAATGGAAAGCGAAATACTCAAAGAGCTCGCAGGCAGTCTGAAAACGGTATACAGCAAACATCAGGGGTGGGAATATATAATAGAAAACCCTCATGTCTTCAGGGGTATTTTGCGTTCTGCCTCTTCACAAAACAATTTCAGACAAAGGCATCACCCCGCACTGCCTCGCGATGCTCAAATAAGGCCCGACAATGATCGTGTTCCTCCCATGCCCCTCCAGCACAAAATTTTAAAGAGAATCTCGCTCTTTGACGAACAGAAACATCTGGTGAAAGGTAGTGCCGCATCAACCAGCGACCACATACTCCAAAAAATAACGGTTGATGGAAAAACAGTTGGATGGCTGGGTCTGAGGGAAAGACAAAAGTTATCAGGGCCACAGGAAAAGGCCTTTTTATATGAACAGTCCAAGGCGTTCCTGCTTATTGGATTTTTTGTGCTTATCCTGGCTGCACTGGTTTCATTGCTCCTGTCACGGCATTTGTTACGCCCGGTGGAAGAACTTGCAAAAGGATCTCGCGCCCTTGCTTCGCGCAGATTTGATACGCGAATAAAGGTCTCTTCAGGTGACGAACTGGGCCAGGTGGCTCATGACTTCAACAAAATGGCGCAAACCCTGGAGCGCTACGAACATTTGCGCAAGCAGTGGATCTCGGATATATCTCACGAATTACGAACTCCGATAGCCATCCTGCGCGGCGAGATCGAGGCCATCTTAGATGGTGTGCGTGAAATGAGCACACAGACACTTGAGTCGATCCATGCAGAGGTCATGCTCCTGGAAAAACTTATCCATGATCTCCATGAACTCTCGATTGCAGAGACCGGCACACTCTCGTCCAAAAAGGAACCTGTAGAGGTGTTGCAGATACTGGCACATACAGTGAAACACTTTGAACCCCGTTTAAAACAGAAAAATATTCACCTGCAAATTGACCTCGGGGAAGACTTCAATATCACGGTGCAGGGAGATCGCGACCGCATGGCCCAGGTATTCTCGAATATCCTGGAAAACGCAATCCGCTACACCGAGACCCCCGGAGAACTCAGAATATGGCAGGAAAGATCAGGGACATCCCTTCATGTGAATATCGAGGATTCCAAGCCGGGTGTTTCAGACGATGCCCTCGTGCACCTGTTTGACCGGCTGTATCGAACCGATTCATCAAGGTCGCGCAAAATCGGGGGAAGCGGCCTTGGCCTGGCTATCTGCAAAGGTATTGTAGAGATGTTCGCGGGTGAAATCCATGCATCGCATTCATCATTGGGCGGAGTGAGGATTGAAATTGTTCTGCCATTGACAAAAACGCCGGTTTAAAGGGGGTACTGGCGATGGATGATCAACATATTCTCATAGTGGAAGATGAGGAAAAGATTGCTGCCCTGCTGAGGGATTATATCAAAGATTCAGGCCTTCGAGCGTCCATGTTGGACCGCGGCGATACGGTTATCCCCTTTGTAAAGAAAAAGGCGCCCGACCTTATCCTGCTGGACATCATGCTGCCGGGCATGGACGGCATGGAGGTGTGCCGGGAGATCAGAAAATTTTCTTCTGTCCCTATCATCATAATCACGGCAAGGGTGGAAGAGATCGACCGGCTGCTAGGCCTGGAGCTCGGAGCTGATGACTATATCTGCAAACCGTTCAGCCCACGGGAGGTAGTTGCACGAATCAAGGCAGTGCTTCGGCGGGTTCACCCCGGACCGGATGAAAAGATACTCTCCAATGGTCCGATCCTGCTGAATGAAGAGACACTGCAAGTAACAGTGAACGAGCAGGAACTGAAAATGACCCCCAGCGAGTTCAAACTGCTCAAGGTGATGATGTCTCACCCAAAACGGGTGTTTACCCGCAATGACCTGGTGAACCTGGTGCAAGGCTATGAATTCGAGGGGTACGACCGCACCATTGATACGCATATAAAAAATCTGCGCAAAAAGATTGCCACCCTTTTACCTGACAAGGAGATCATCATCTCGGTATACGGCCAGGGGTACAAAATTATCGCAGAATAAGGCATAGCATAGGAGAAAAAAAGGGTCGCATCTTAAATATTAATTATTTGTTTGGTCAACCTGTTAATCCGCCCTTTCAGCCTCCTGTTTTTCCTTATTTGCTCACTCACAACTTTGTGCCTCATGGTAATAGCAGCACCGGACACATTCCCAAAACCCTCTCCCGGCTCTTTTCCACCCTTACCCTTTAAGTCTCTGGCAAGATAGATTGCCACGTCTGATGCAAAGATTCTCTTTTTGCCCTTTGCCAGGACCTGTTCCGATTCGCTGCCGGGGGTGAAGATATGTTCGATCCCTTGGCCCCTTATGCGCCATTCAACTTTTGCCAGGCTTGCCGCTTAGTCAATCCCTTGGTCGCATTCCAGGCAGCGATCGGGCGTGCCTGTAGTTTGAGTGACCCGGATCTCTTTTCCCAATTACCGATTGAAGGCGGGCTTACACCAAGGAGACGGGCGAACTGACTCTGCGACATGCCGAACTTGGCACGCAGCGCGGCAACGCCCTTGGCGGTAACAGGCCGATCGCACTGACCGGCTAGTGACGAACTCTTTGCGCCAACCTTTCGTTTCGCGGGCTCGTTCCCGGCCGAGGTCTTACCCTCACTAGTCTTGGCCTTGTGCTTGTGCTTTGCAGGCTTAAAATCTTCCGACATCTCGATACCAAACACATCCGCCAGGGCATCATCCGCGATACGCCTGCGGCCACCTTTTGTCCCCGCGGCGGCAGTAGCCATGCCGACCTCAGCGCTGATCAACTCTTCATGGTCCACTCCTCTAAGGAGAAAAAGCAGCTCCGGATTCTCGTCAAGCCGCGCCCCCACCCCATAGAGCACTGCCGCCACATGCTTGCACATGACGGCCCGGTCGGGACAGCTGCACTTGAGGCTGATTTCTCCCGGCAGGGGGAACAGACCTTTGTTGCAATCGGTCACAACGGACATCACTTCCTTGGAAAGACGGCCCTGAAGCAAATCCAGAAGCGAACCGATTTGCCCTGCGCAGCGGTCCTTCACTGCTTTCCATTTTTTCTGGGGAAGCGTCTTGATGGCAACTTTCACCGTATAGAGCTCGGAGCCGCTGACCATGGCATTGACCTCGCCTTTGGCAATCTCAAGGTGGCACACCGAGCCGTTGCGGACGTAGGTGCGGCCACGCGGCAAGCGATTCGCGTAGTCACTGAACGACTCGAGGTGATCACACCAGGCCTTGCCCCAAAAAGTTCGGGCGATTTTTCTCCCCTCTATTTGAACAGGATATATGTCGATCCCCTTTTTCCGGAGCTTCTCCATCTTCTTCAGTGCGTTTTTGCGGCGATCGGCCACGCGCACGTATGGTCTCCAACCGTACCGGCTCATATTTTGTCTCCTACAGTCCCGCCCGATTGATATCAAGGGCCACGACCTTGATCAATTCTTCGTTGCTCATCTCCGTGAGCATGGATTCGGCCCCGGCCTTGAGGATATCGTCGGCGAGGTTTGATTTCTCCTCGATCAGGGCGTCGATCTTCTCTTCTACCGTCCCACTGCAAATGAACTTGTGTACCACCACGTTTCGATGCTGACCTATGCGGAACGCCCGGTCAGTCGCCTGATTTTCCACGGCCGGATTCCACCAGCGATCGAAGTGGATCACGTGTGACGCGGCAGTGAGGTTGAGCCCCGTGCCGCCCGCCTTGAGGGAAAGCACGAAAAACGGCGGTCCATCTTCCTTCTGGAACATGTCGATCATGGACTTACGTTTCTTTACCGCAGTCCCTCCGTGCAAAACAAGGCCTTCGCACCCGAACACTCCACCGAGAAAGGCGGCGATGGGCTCGGTCATCTCGCGGAACTGGGTGAACACGATAACCTTTTCCTGCCGCGACACGATCTCCTCACAGATTGTCCTGAGTCGTTCGAACTTGCCGCTGTCAGCCGGTTCGTATCCGCCGTCGCCCAGGAACTGGCTGGGGTGATTACAGATCTGCTTGAACCTCATCAGGTAGGTCAGCACAAGCCCGCGCCGTTTAATCCCGTCGAGCCCTTCGAGCGTCAACGCGAATTCCTTCACCGACTTGGCGTACATCGCTGCCTGCCTTTTCGCCAGGCCACAAAACGCCTTCATCTCGGTCTTGTCGGGCAGATCCGTAATAATGCTCTTATCGGTCTTGAGCCGCCTGAGGACATAAGGACTGACCAGATTCCTCAGAGGCGCATAGCGATCATGTTCTCGCGTCTCCAGGCCCTTGACGAACTTCTTGAATTTTGCGGCCGAACCGAGCAGCCCCGGGCAGAGAAAATCAAACAGCGACCAGAGATCGGAAAGCCGGTTCTCAACCGGCGTGCCCGTGAGTGCGATCCTGGCATCCGCCTTGAGTTTTTTGACCGTTCTCGTTTGGCGCGTGGCCGGGTTCTTGATGGCCTGGGCTTCGTCCAGAATGACAAGCCGCCAATCCACGTCGAGCAGCCATTTCTGTCTAAGCAGCATCCCGTAGGTGGTCACAACCACATCGCTCTTCGCGAGGACATCACCAGGCTCCCCAGCCATGGTGGCAAGGGTCTTTTTGTCCGTCTCCGAGGGGTGGATGAAAAAGGCCTCGAGCGTTGGAGTAAAACGCTTCATCTCGGCCTTCCAATTCGCCAGGAGCGATGCCGGGACCATGAGAAGCGACGGCTTGACAGACGGCTTGTTCTCCTTCAGGGCCAGCAAGAGCGACAGGACCTGAATGGTCTTGCCCAAACCCATATCATCGGCAAGACAAGCACCGAGTCCGAGGTTTGACAGGAACCAGAGCCAATTGTGCCCGGTCTCCTGATAGTGACGAAGCGCACCATGAAAGCCCTGGTTACGCCCGCCACAGGTCAACCCGTCGGGATTGCGCAGGCCCGATAGAACATCGGAAAGCCATTTGCCCGCGCCTATAAAAGACCACTCGCGATCCTCACTCCCGGGTGAACCGTCGACATCCAAGTCTGCCGGCGCTCCTGCCAAAAGACGCATACCTTCGATAAATGAGATCCCTTCCCCTTCCGCGTCGGCCTCCACTTGCCTCCAATGTTCAATGGCCTCGGACAGCCTTTCTCTATCGACCTCGATCCACTGCCCCTTCACATATACGAGGCCGTCCTCAGAGGCCATGATCCGACGCCATTCCTCTTCAGTCAGGTCCTGGTCTCCCAGGGCAAGACCGACCTTGAAGTCCAACATCGCGTCGGTACCGATACAACTCTGTCTCTTTTCGCCGATGGTCACGGCCACGCGCGCACTGGGCCGTTTGCGCCACCAGTCCGGGAGCCGCACCAGGAGGCCGCTTTCCTCGAGAAGGGGCACGTTCTTTAAAAGGCGGTAGGCCTCGCCCGGAGTCCACGCCAGGGGGTGAAAGACCTCACCGGAATCGACCATCTCCTTGACAAAGGAGAGCTTCTCGGACGCCAGATGTACGGGCGAAAGAAGGTTGATCAGCGCCTTCTTGTTTCGTTCGCCCGCATATTCCTGCAAGGCCTTACCCAATGGCCAATATTGCACGCGCCCTCCCTTGGAAAGGCTTGGTGCGTAGGTGGCTAGAAACGCGAAGGGCAACTCTGGATCGCGCTTGTTCTCCGCAAGGTGAAAACAGACGCGTCCGACCTGGTGCCAGATTGCGGCGTGTTTCTTCAGCCACCCATTCAGGCCTCCATCTGACGCAGCGATCTCTTTTTGCACCCATGCGTCCAAATCAACCCAAAGGCCACGAAAAACCTCGACGCCAAGGTACTCGCCCCCCTGCATGGGTGGCGCGGAGACCAGCATGGTCGCCAGTTCGGGATCAGAAGGCGGCTCAACCGGATCGAGCCGTTTCCCGGCGGACTCTGGCGTGCGGCAGAGTTGAGTCAGGTAGTGGCAGACGAAATCCCGCCAAAAGACAAATGGCGGTGACGTCGGCGCATCCGGCCTCGTGGCGGCGAGCGAGAAAAGACCCGCGGCCTGGGATGACGAAAAGGCGGCCGCAACCCTCTTTAGCCAGGCATCAGGTATTGCCCTGCAATCGTCGCCGCTTTCTCGTAAACGCAGGTGACCGCTTGGTGTTAGGGTAAGGTCATAGCTCATTTCATCCTTCAACATATTATATGCCGGCACTCATGAGAAGGAAAAAAGGGTCGCATCTGATATTAATCGCCTTTATCCCGGATATTCAGGCCTTGGGTTATCTCCCTTTTACCATTGACCTCGCGGACAATGATCTCCCCGTCAAGATCAGTCCTGTAGACAGGTATGTGATGGTCTTTGAGCCGCTGAAGGCAGGCTTTGGAAGGAAGATTGAACCAGTTATTGTATCCGCAGGAGATAACAGCCGTTTCAGGCGACACCCGGTCTAACAACACATCATAGCATGACTGCCTTGATCCGTGATGTGATACCTTTAAGATATCGGCCGGGATTTGCCTGTCCAGGTGGGCAAGATTAAGCTCGGCATTCGCGTCCGCATCCGCCATAAAGAGCCCCTTCATGCCCTTGTCCTTGATCATCAGGACCATGGAATTGAAATTAAGATTCATTTTTCTCTGCCTTTTCTCTATCTTGGTCAGGGGGTTGAGGACCTCTATACTAAGACCATCCAGGTCAAGACAGTCTCCAAGGCTTACATGTTTTACAGGGATGGCCTTGCAGGCGGCAATACGTTTTATCTCCCTGAAATACGGATTATAATCCTTCGCCATATTGGTCCATATCCTGTCCACCCTGAGACGATCCGCCACAAAGGGCATGCCACCTATGTGGTCGATATCCGAATGCGTGACCACCACGAGATCCAGCCGGGTGATCCCTTTGTTTAAAAGCCTTGGCACAACGATGAACCGGCCCGTGTCAAAACCTTTTATTGAACCTCCGGCATCTATCAATATGGCATGGCCCTTCCTTGTAATGATGGCACTGTCTCCCTGCCCTACGCTGATAAAATCAAAGGTCAAAGGCCCGTTCTTATATATCACGAACCGGGCCAGGGGCAGACAAAGGAGCAGGACACATAATCCGCCAAGGATCCAAGGATGGGAATGGTCCGAGAAAAAGGCAAGGATAAGGGTAAGGTACAGGCAGAATATCCATACGGGCCATTGCCCGGCAACCGGGACAAGGACCCCGGCAGTCTCACCCAAAAAGGAGATAAGGCCGATGGTATCCATGGCAATGGAAAAGAGATGCATGGCAAGCCCGGGACAGACACCAAAGATCGCCAGGCCCAAAAGTGCAGGAGGCATGACCGTGATGCCGAAGACAGGTACAAACAGGAGATTGCATACAAGACCCAGGGGCGAGACAAAACCAAAGACCTGTGAGACAAAAGGCATGGTAAAACCGCATGCAGCCAGGGGGACCACCATGAATTTAATCCAGGCAGGCCTCCCCCTGAGCCTGGACATGACGGCAATGATACCGAACACAGCTGAAAAGGAAAGGATAAACCCAGGCGAATAGATGTCATAAGGGAATAAGACAAGGATAATGATACCCGCAATAGCAAGGGAGGTCAAAAGCCCTGCACCACGGCCGAGGACAAGGGATAGCACCAGGCAGACCGCCATGATGACAGAACGTATGACCGAGACATAAGGGCCCACAAGCATGGCATACAAGATGGCCAGAACCACGCCAAACAGGGTTGAAACCAGCGGTGTATCCAGCCTCAGGGCAAAAAAAGGTATGATCCGAAGCACGCTGAAACAAAGGGTGTAGCCAAAAAGAATGACTATCCCTATATGGAGCCCTGAGACCGCCATGAGATGGGACATACCCAGGGCCGAAAACCTGTCTCGCAGACAATAGACCAGCCCGGAGCGATCCCCAAGGAGAATCGCCTTGAGGATCTCGGCCTCGGGCCGTGCCATAGAGGAGAGCCTGGATGACACCTGTTTCCTGAGCCTTGAAATTGGACAGACCTTATCTGGCATGGAGATATACCGGATGGCGTCAAACCCTTTGACATACCCCTTGACAGTGATGCCCTGAGAGAGAAGATATCGCTGGTAATCAAACTCCCCCTTGTTTCCAAAGGCATGCACAGGGGTTACCTTTGCCCTGGCCTCCAGCCGGGTACCCCTTTGAAGGGGTTTGACATGGTTATACACATTGATCTGCGCATGACCACGGGTTTTTTTCTGATCAACCAAGAGATCACCAAGCACCATACTATAGGTGCCTCTATTGAACCTGGCCTCTTTTACCTTGCCGCTGATGTCATGCATGCCCGGCTCAATACCGGCCCAGTCAGGGACAACCATTACTGAGACAATCCCCGCAAAAACTCCGACAAACACATACATATACTGTTTTTTTGAGGCCAGAAAAAAGACAAGCAGCAAAGAAAAGGCCAGGGGGAAAAGGTCATGAAGGCAAAAAAAGATGCCCGTGCATAAGGCAACAAAGACCACGACAAGGGGTTCTCTGCTGCCAGTGCGCCTTAACATGCCTCCTTTCCTCCGTAATAAGGGATAAACAGGACATGGGACAAAAAAATCATGTATTCAGGGTATTCTGAGCTCTCCTGTAATATCGCTTAGCCTCCCTATATTATGCGCCTCCATATAGGCCTGTATACCCGCGAGGAGCGACTCAAAGATAAAGGGGTCCCTGAGCGAGGCGCTTCCTGTCTCCACGGCAGCGGCCCCGGCAAGCATAAACTCTATTACGTCTGCAGCGCAGGAAACACCGCCACAGCCGATAACCGGTATATCCACACATCTGGAACAATCGAAGACCGCCTTGAGTGCCACTGGTTTAATGGCAGGCCCTGAAAGACCTCCTGTGCTATTACCCAAAATTGGCCGCCATGATTCGCAATCAATGGCCATGGCCGGAATGGTATTGATGCAGGTAAGGCCGTCGGCCCCGGCCGATGCTGCGGCCTGTGCAAGAAGCGTGATATCCGTGACCATGGGCGAAAGCTTGACAATAAGGGGCTTGCTGGTGACCGCGCGTACATCCCTGACAAGAGAAAACAAGCCGTCAGGATCCCTGCCGAACTCGATCCCCCCATTGCTGACATTGGGACATGACACGTTCATCTCGAGTCCGGATATGCCATCGACATTCAAACGATCCGCCATCACCACATACTCAGCCCTGGCCTGGGCAAAAAAATTCACAATAATATGGGTGTCAAACTGCGAAAGAAAGGCTAATCTTTCATCCACAAAGGCCTTCGACCCGATATTCTCCAGCCCCACGGCATTTATCATCCCGCAGGGGGCCTCTGCTATACGCGGAGTCGGATTTCCCTGTTTTGGCATTAGGGACAGCCCCTTGGTTATAATGGCCCCCATGGAGGACAGGTCAAGGACACTGGAAAACTCCTGGCCATAGGCAAAGGTGCCAGAGGCATTTATAATGGGATTCTTCAGGGTCAGCCCCGAGGCAAGACAGACGCTCATGTCCATAGCTCTCATATTCGGGTCTCCCAT